>JBGSYX010000505.1:0-9734 GCA_041750735.1 Cyclobacteriaceae bacterium | reverse complement strand
ATGATGGTGGCGGATGAGCCGCTCCAGATTATGCCCCTGCTGCGCCCTTTTGCTCTGGCGATGGTGATCATCTTCTGGGCGGAGTTTGTGGACGTGATCAATATGCCCATGGGTTATATCACCGATAAAAGTAAGGCGATGTTCAGCGACCGCATCGCCATGGTGGACGCCGTTGCCCAGGAACGGATGGCGCTCATCGACAGTGTGGCACGCCGACTCATCGAAACAAGTGCAGAGATTGAACAAGTGCAACAGGGTAGCACGGACGAAGCGTGGTATGAAACCCTGGGCGTGGACTTCGATGCCCTCTTTGACCAGATGAAGGGGTACTTCATTATCATCATGGCCAAAATGCGCTTTTTCCTCATGCAGGTGATCGAATTCCTGGTGATCACGGTGTTTCAGGTCTGCTCCTACTTCGTCTTCTTTGTCCAGATTGTCTTTGGCGCCATCCTGGTGATCCTGGGACCTTTTGCCTTTGCCTTCAGCGTGCTCCCGGGATTCAGGGATGCCTACATCCACTGGATCGCCCGCTACCTGTCGGTATCGCTGTATTCAACCATCGGCTACATTGTCATGGCGCTGTGCATGGTCGTGGTGCAATATGGGATCGAACGGGAGACGGAGCTGCTGCGCTATGTCTTATCCAATGAGGCGGCCTTCATTCTCTACGTCTCTCAAAACGACGGTGGGGCCAATTTCTTCCTGATCTCGCTGTTGTTGGGTGCCCTGGTGATGCTCACCATCCCGGTCATTAGCACCTGGATTATTTCTACTTCCGGCGTGAGCCAGGCCATCGGTCAGATGGCCATGGGTGCCAGCCGAGCCTTAACCTTATCTAAATAACTGTTCTATGTTGATTACTTCCATCGAAAACAAAATAAAGCTCGCCTTTCTGGTGAGTTTAGGCAGCTTTAGTACTGCTATCCTGTTGTCCATCCTTGTACTCGGCTTCGCCCGGGAACAGGTGCGGGATAGCCGGAAAACGATTTATGTTTTGGACAACGACATTCCTATCCTGGTCCGCCGGTCAGATGTGGAAGAAAACAGGGAGGTGGAATACCGGGCGCATATCAACTTATTCCATTCACTGTTTTTTAATCTGCCGCCGGATGATGCCTTCATCCGCGATAATGTAGCCAGGGCCATGTACCTCGTGGATGAGTCGGGCCTTACGGAATACAATAACCTGAAGGAAAAGGGGTATTACAATTCCATCCTGGCCAGCTCGGCAGTGTTGTCGATCCGCACGGATTCTATCGCGCTGGATCCGGGTAAAAAGGAGTTCCATTACTATGGCACACAGCGCATTGAGCGGCAAACCTCCGTGCTTATCCGCCAATTGGTGACGACGGGCAGCTACGCTGATGTTCCAAGGACAGAGAACAACCCACATGGTTGCCTGATCACGCACTGGAAAACGCTCCTGAACCGCGACATCAGCCATACACCCAAATCGGCTTTTTAAACCATCCTTCTATTCGCTTTCAAATCCTTTTCACACATGATACATCGAACAAAACCTGTCCTTGTCTCCGGAATGATGTTCCTGGGAATGCTGACCGGTATTGCGGTACTGCTCTTCAGTAAGCCCTCTTCTTCCAAAAGTTCCCTGGTTGATGATTTGTCTGTCCTTTCTCCATGGAGGCTGTCTGAAAAACAACCTGTCCGGGCATCTCTCCATAATCTAATGTCTCTCTGGGAGGCTTCGGCTGCTGTTTCGGCCCTACAGGCCCGTGACAGTTTAACGGCGGCGGATTCTGCCGAAATCAAAAAACTCGACAAACAACTTAACGAACTGATCCATGATTAAATTCAATCAACCCCGGTATATCCTGCCGCTCATCATCCTGCCTTTTATCTATATCTTCTATTTCCTGTTTCACAGTGACAGTCTGGGCAGTCCATCTCATCAGATGGTCCTCGAAGCAATAGAAGGGATCAATCCCTCCATCCCCGCTCCTATCCTGGACAGGGTGGCGCAGAAGGATAAGTTCGGGGCCTACCTGATCGCTCATAAGAACAAGCGGGATTTTTCGGCTATGCAGGAAATCGATAACCGCACTGAAAAGGAATTGATCAGTACGGATTCGGTACCAGATACTTCTCCTCAAATTCCGGATATCTCTCCTTCTACCCATGGATCAAAGCCAAGGGGACCGGTTCATCGGGATGAGTATGATCCGAAAAGCCTATCTTCTTTACCATCTTCGGAATATCCTACCAAACCGCCAAATGAGGACTATATGAACCAAATGGAGCTTTTTAAGGCTCAGATGCTCTTCATGGACAGCTTGTTTTATGGGGAAAGCGGAAACGAGGAGAAGGGTTTAAGTGAGGATGGGGAGATTGGGAAAAGGGATGAAGAGGAAATGGGAAGAAGAGGAAATGAGGATTTCGAAGGTGATGTTGTGGACCCTGATACTTCCAGCGAAACGCTTCCGGTAGAAAAACGTCATGGAATCCGAAGTGCGCATTTCAACACCATCGTAAAGGATCCATTGTCCCTGTTCATCCATGCCATCATCGATGAGGAAATCAAAGTAGAAAAGGACAGTCGTATCCGCATCCGCCTGCTGGAGGATGTTATGGTCGGCGGTGTGGTCATCCCCAAAAATCAATGCCTCTATGGGATTGTGTCGTCGTTTTCGCCACAGCGTGTAGAGATCAGGATTTCATCGGTGATCATAGACGGCATCATTCAGGATATATCCCTGGAGGTCTATGACCTCGATGGCCTGAAAGGGCTCTATGTCCCGGAATCAACTTTCCGCGATGTCACCAAATCCCTGGGCAGCGACATAGTGCGCAATCCTGCGATGTCCATCAATCAGTCTCCCGATAACGCCATGCAATTAGTCTATGGCATGGCTAAGGATGCCGTGCAGACCTCTACCCAGGCGGCGGCGAAAGCCCTGAAAAACAACAAGGCAACCATTAAGTACAGTACCCTCATTTATTTAGTCAATTCGTCCAAACCGTAAATGTCATGTCAAAATTGATCTTCTTAATTCTTGTCCATTTGTCAGCCTCTTTGGCTGTGGCACAACTAAGTTCCCTGCCAGTCCTCTATATCAATGAGCACATTTCCACGCATATCGTCATGTCGGAACCCATCCGCTATGTGGACATCAGTACCTCGCACATCGCCGGTGACCTGCCGGTAGACAATATCCTGCGCATCAAGCCGGATTACGATGCCTACCCGAGAACTTCCGAACAGGGCGTCCTGACTATCGTCTGCCAGCGCTACCTGGTGCAATATGAACTTCGCTACGCTCCTGCGGAGATGGCAACACGACGCTTGCTGGTTTCCGGCATGGAAGGAACAGGGTTGCTCCATCCGGAGCTGGACTTGTCCGCCCCGGAAATGAAATTGTATTGCAAACAAATCATCAATCGCGATAAGAAAAAATCGATGGCTTCTGCCAAAGCGAACCAAATGCGACTGGAGGTGCTCGGGATTTATGTCTTGGGCGACTATTATTTTGTGGATGTGGCTATCGCCAATTCTTCCTACATTCCTTTCAGTATGGACCAGGTGCAATTCAGACTGGTGGATAAATCGACGTTAAAATCCACGAACAGCCAGGACATCGACCTCGCCCCGGAATTCCAGTTGAACCATCAACACCACATCAACAGCCGCTACCGCAATGTGTTTGTGTTTAAAAAATTCACCTTTCCCAATGCCAAGGTGTTGAACATCGAGGTCACGGAAAAGCAGCTATCCGGCAGGAAGCTCTCCTTATCCATCGACTACAAAAAGATCCTGGAGGTGGAGCCGATTTAGGGTTATGGGGAAATGCGGAGAAGAGGAAAAGGGGAGAGTTATGGGTTAAGGGTCATGGGGTCGGTCCTTCACTCCATTTTACCACTTTTCCTCTTTTCCACTTCCCCACTTCTCCTCATTAACAAAAATTCAAACCAATGGAAGAATCACCGGAACTGAAAAAGCTCTTCACCTTCCTGCAGGGGGCGATTTATGGTTCCATTGTCCTGGAGGCAGCTGTCTTTTGTTATTTAGATGATCCCAATCTTCCGGAAGCGATCTCAGTCTTGATTCAGCGGGTGAGTACTATTCCTGTTTATCGAAATATCCTGTTCAGCAAATCTTTTACCCTGGTACTTATCTTCACGGTGGCTGTTGGTTCACGGCCAAGGAAAAACCTGAACCTGGATCCAATGCGCCATATCGTATGGCCGCTTTCCGGAGGACTGATGTTGCTAATGACATCGATACTTTTTCTGTCGCTGAAGCTGGATCATCGTTCTTTTCTTCTCCTTTCGTTTTCGGAATGGATCTATCTCTCGTGTTCTTTTGGTGGAGCCATCCTAACGCACATTGCCCTGGACAATGTCTCCAAACACATTAAATCCGGATTGCTGCAGGACCGCTTCAATATCGAGAATGAATCCTTCGACCAGTCGCGAAGGCTGGTTCACACACCCTATTCCGTCAATCTCCCGATGCGCTATTACTATAACCGCCGTGTCAGAAAGGGCTGGCTGAACATCGTTAATCCATTTCGTGCGACCTTACTCATCGGTACCCCTGGATCCGGAAAGACCTTCAGCGTCATCATCCCGTTCATCAAACAGCACATCGCCAAGGGCTTTTCTATGATGGTGTACGACTTCAAATATCCTGATCTCACCAAGGTCGCGTATTATCATTACCAACAGAAGTTGCGGAAAACGCACCGCTTTCACATCCTTAACCTCAACTACCTGGAGCTTAGCCGAAGGGTCAATCCCCTGAAAGCAGAATACATCACGTCGCTGGCTGCGGCATCTGAAACGGCAGAAGCGCTCATTGAAGCGCTTAAAAAGTCGGATAAGGCCCATGGTGCAGATCAGTTCTTCAGCCAGTCGGCTATTAACTTCCTGGCAGCGGTTATCTACTTTTTCAGCCGTTATCAGGACGGTAAATATTCCACGCTGGCACATGTGTTGGCGTTTACTAACCTTTCGTATGAAACGATCTTTGACACACTGTACCGCGAGCCGGAAATCCACAGTCTCTTATCGCCTTTCAAGAGTGCGTATGACCGCCGGGCTTTTGAGCAGTTGGAAGGCCAGGTCGGCACCCTGCGCATCAACATGTCCAGGTTGGCGACGAAGGAAACATTCTGGATATTTTCCGGCGATGACTTTCCGTTGGACATCAGCCACCCTGAACATCCTGCCATCTTAGTCATTGCCAATGATCCGGCTACACAGAGCATCAATAGTGCGTGCTATTCTGTCGTGCTTAACCGGCTCTTTCGTTTGATGAATAACAAGGGAAACCTGCCTTCTTCCATCATCATTGATGAGGTACCGACAGTGTATATCCATCGCATCGAGAACCTGATCGCCACGGCACGCAGCAATCGGGTCAGTATCTTATTGGGCCTTCAGGAACTTCCGCAATTTCGACAGCAGTACGGCCGGGAAACGGCAGAAACGATTTGCTCAGTGGCAGCGAATGTGATCTCCGGATCAGCCCGGCATCCCGATACACTGTCCTGGCTTGAAAAGCTGTTTGGCCGCGTCCGGCAGGTACGCAATGGCATCAGCATCGACCGGAATAAAACATCGATCTCCATGAATGAATACATGGATCACCTGATCCCCGCTTCCAAAATCGCAAACCTGAAAACGGGGGAACTGGTAGCGCAGGTGGCAGGGGAAGCGGAAGCGTTCTCCGGCCATCATGCTATCCATATGTACCATTGTAAAGTTGACCTGAACGAAAAGGAAATCCGAAGGGAGGAAATACGCTATACTGATCTTCCTGCATATTATGATTTCGGTGGAAAGCGGGATGAAATTCTGCATGCACATATGGCTGAGATATTTGCGGATGTGGATCAGGTGGTGAAGAAGCCTTGAGAACAATTGAATGAAGACCAATCGAACATTTGAATTGGTGAAAGGTAAAATGGTAAATCGGTAGATCGGTAGACTGGTTGATCTGTTAAACCGGTGAACCATTGAACTATTGAACCACTGAACCATTGAACCATTGAACTAAAAACTACTGAACTCAAAACTATTGAACTAAACATATGAACATTCCAAAAGAACAACTCCCCGTTTCCCAGTTCGAGCGATTGGGAATCGACAAGGAACGCATCGACAAGTTTTCCAAACAGGAAATGCATGCCCTGCTCTCTGGTTATCCTTCTAATATGAAATTTCTGGCATTCAAAGACCATGACGGCGTGGAACGCAAAGTAAACGCCAGGATAAGTGTCTATCAACAATCGGATGGGCGATGGGACCTGAAAGTCCATCCCTTCCGTCCGGAGATAAAAAATGATATGGGCCTTTCTTCCAGGGAACTGGATCGACTGAAAACGGGTGATGTAGTGGTGAAAAAGAACCGTGAAAAATTGTACCTGGTTCAGCTGGATCCAGCCACCAACGAATTGCGTAAGATACGAACGGACCATATTGTTATCCCAGATAGGTTAGCCAATACATCGCTATCGGACAAGCAAAAGGTTGACCTCTTAAACGGAAAGGTGGTGACACTGCATGATCGATCCGGCAAAAGAGTCTCGTTTAAAATCGATTTGCTTCATCCACGGGGTTTTTCATCTAATACTACCCTTGATAAACACGTGGGTAATTCACTTTCCCGTGATACTCATCAGAGCCCTTCTGAAGAAAAAACAATTTCCAGAACGTCAGGAATTAAAATCGGCAGGTAGTGCATCCGTATGAACGGTACAAAGCAAATGTCTCTATCGTCCAGGTGGCGGAATCGCTTGGGTATGTGCTCAACAAAAAGGCGGGTCGCAATCCATTGGAATTCAAACACCCGGAGCGCAACACCATCGTCATCCGTAACCTGAAAGGTCCGCAGCGATTCTTTACGCGCCATGAACCTCAGAATAAAGGCACCGTAATCGATTTTGTTCGTCACAGGCTTCCACTGTTCCGTGAGTATTATTTCAGGGAATCGGAAGGCATCAACAAAATCCTTTCTTCTTTTTCGGGTGAAGTCTACGTGCCAGCCCGTTCATTGAAAAACGAGCCGGTCAGAAAATCCTTCGACGTAAGGAACTTTGATGTGCTGCCGGCAAAGTTGAGCGACCTGGTGTATCTTTCAAAACACCGTGGATTGCACGACGATACCTTGTCCGTCTTTCTGCCCTATATTCAATTGGTAAAACCGTCATGGTCGGGCTCCCTCCCGTTTAACATCGGTTTTCCTTACCGGGTGCCAGGTACGGAAGGAATCGTCGGTTTTGAACAGGTCAATTATCTGTTCAAGGGACATGCCAAAGGGAGTGATAAAACCAACGCTTTGTGGGCTGCGGATGTCGCGCAAACGGGCAGCTTTGCCCGGCACATTTACATCGCAGAATCGGCCATCGATGCCATGAGCTTTTATCAGCTCCACCTCCATAAACTGCCATTGCATCAAGCTACATTTTATTCCACTGGAGGATATGTCACCGACCAGCAACTCAGAAACCTACTAAAGCAGCACCCGAATGCGCTGATCCACACCCTTTTTGATAACGACCTTGCCGGACACCTCTATGACATCCGGACGGCCTGTATGAAGGAAAACCGCTCGTTACTCATCCGGAAGGATGGGGATACCGTGCATTTTTCTATGGACAATAAATCGTTTCCGCTCTCTTCTTCCCGTGTTTCACTGACGAATTTCCGACAGGTATCCGGATTGCGCCCTGATATCCGGGTTCATAAGGCGCAAGGCAAGGATTTTAATGAGATGGTGATGAGCAGAGCGTCAGGAATGGCAGCTTCGGTTCGGATGAGATAACGTGCCATCAGGAAATTATGCGTCGGCTTCACCGGACTATTTGGATGAAAACTTTGAGGCCGGGTTAAGCGCTGTGTTTTCTGCCAATGTGTCCGGGCGGGAGTGTGAAACGGATGGGATTGGAAGGAGTGTTGCGCAGCGACGCGCTGACAAGACCATTGGTTACACACGGGGGAATGTGGTTCTTGCTCAAGTTTTTGGCATCATCTAATTCTACTGAAATGGTGGTATACCCGGCCAACAATAAATTTTATACAAAAGTCATTTTTGTATGGCTATAACCACACATACTTATTATATTACGCCAATTTTTATGGTTATAATACGTAATTTATGGTGAAAAGAGATTTATACCTGAATCAGATTATCGCCTTCATCGATAAACCGCTGGTAAAAGTGATCACTGGCATACGAAGAAGCGGAAAATCTATTTTGATGAAGCTACTCCGCGATGAACTATTGCATAGGCAGGTAGCGGAAAGTCAAATTATCTATTTGAACTTTGAGAGTTTTGAAACATCGGCTATTGCAAATGCGGAACTTTTATATGAGCATATAAAAAACAGGGTCGTGCCTGGTAAACGCAGTTATATTTTGTTGGATGAAATTCAGGAAGTGACCTCATGGGAAAAAGCCGTTAACTCGTTCTTAACTGATTTTGACGTCGATGTTTACATCACAGGTTCAAATTCCCGTCTCCTGTCTTCAGAACTGGCCACCTACCTGGCAGGACGATATGTTGAAATCCACATTTTTACATTGTCCTTTTCAGAATCCTTACTGTTTAATGAGGAACGAACCGGTGAGAAAAATGTGGATATTCATCATGCATTCGAGCGATTTCTTCGGCTTGGGGGATTTCCGGTACTGCATATTGCAGAATACTCCATGGAGACCGCTGCTAAAATTGTGAGTGACATTTACGCTTCGGTTATCCTCCGTGATACCATTCAAAGAAACAACATCCGCGATGTGGAGCTTCTGGAAAGGGTTGTCAGGTTTGTCTTTGACAATGTAGGGAATAAATTTTCGGCCCGTAATGTTGCTGATTTTTTTAAAAGCCAGCAACGGAAAATTGACCTTAATACGGTTTATAACTATTTAAGTGCACTTGAAAGTGCTTTCATCATTGATAGAATACCTCGATATGATGTTAAAGGAAAAGAAATCCTGAAAACACAGGAAAAGTATTTCGTGGGAGATCACGGAATCATTTATGCTGTTATGGGTTTTAGGGACCGTTTGATCAGTGGTGTTCTTGAAAACATCGTCATGTTCGAATTGAAACGACGTGGATACACAGTTTTTACAGGTAAACTGGATGAAAAAGAAATTGACTTCATTGCTGAAAAACAAGGCAACAAACTTTATATCCAGGTGACATATAAAATGACAGAAAAATCAACGATCGATCGTGAATTCTCCCCTCTACTGCAAGTAAAGGACCATTATCCGAAGTATGTCGTGAGTATGGATGACTTTTGGAAAGATAATATTGAAGGAGTGAATCATATACATATTGCCGATTTCCTGCTACAGGATACTTATTGATTGTAATTTGACGCATGCATACAATAATCCTTCGATAATCATATTCCATTTATTTCAAAAGGAAGGAAATGACAAAAAAGGGAGTTTTAACTCCCCTGATTCAATATGTAGTCGACTGCTTTCTGCGCTTTGGCCGCTGCTTCGACGATGAACTTCTTGTCATTCTTCAGTGGCTTCAGCCAACCCTGGATATAAGCTGCCGAATTATCGATCGATTGCTCATTCATGACGCCCGTGTAGTTGCTCAGAAAGGCTGCGCCAATCTCGGCAATTAGTTCCTCCTTGTTATCCGAAAATTAGGATAATAAAGATTATCCCAACTAAAATATTATCTCAACTTTCATTAGTAAGAGCTTGATATAAAGGAATATATCAAAGAATAGTTGTGATAATATTC
>JBGSYX010000504.1:0-2108 GCA_041750735.1 Cyclobacteriaceae bacterium | reverse complement strand
AGTAAACATCATCGAATTTGTATACTCACCTAATACAGTGCTGTGGATTATTTTCTCCGGAATTGTAAGCTGCGCAATATATTTTTTACAAGTTATAAGAACTAAAGTCGGTGGACGTGTACTCATCAATTTGTTGTTGGGAAAGTACCACAAACCCAGGGTGGAATCGCGGATATTTATGTTTCTGGACATGAAAGACTCGACCACCCATGCGGAAAACCTGGGGCATGTCAGGTTTAGTAAATTGATCCAGGACAGCTTTGGGGACCTGACGAGCGCGATTATTGCACATAAAGTCGAGGTGTACCAGTATGTAGGTGATGAGGCAGTCCTGACCTGGCAATTGGCCGAAGGGTTTGAGAATGCCAATTGCCTTCAGGCATATTATACGTTCGATAGTGCGTTGAAAAAAAGAAAACAATACTATGTGAATACCTATGGATTTGTGCCGTTTTTCAAGGCAGGAGTACACCTTGGCGAGGTTACGGTATCAGAGGTTGGAATCATAAAAAAGGAAATTGCCTATCATAGTGATGTACTGAATACCGCTGCCAGAATCCAGGGGAGATGCAATGAATTCAATGCTGAATTACTCGTGTCTGAAGATTTGAAGATCCAGATGGAACAACCACCATACTTCCTTTTTCGGCTTATTGGCGGTATTACATTGAAGGGCAAAGTGAATCCGGTAAATATTTATACGGTGGCCCTTCGGTGATTCCATTCCCCACTTTTATTAACTATAAACGAGCGTCATAATTGGTATTAGAATAAAAACTGCGCTTTGGTATCTGCCGATTTCATGCACATAAAATATTTATATTGCGCAAATTTTAGCTGTATGACCAAGCGATTTTACCTGTTTATTGGGTTTTTATTTATTATTTTCTCCGCTGTCGCTCAAAGGGAAGACGAGAGTGCTCAAGTGCCAATTATTACAAAAAAGGACTCAACTGTTATTGCTGAGGTCGAAACTAAAAACTTCCGGATCACTCCATTTCTTGCCCCCTCGGTTTCACCTGAAGTCGGACTCATGCTCACCGCAGGCGGACTCATCTCGTTTAAGCTTGACAAGGAGAATGCAAAAATCCAGCCATCAAGTATTCCATTTTCTGTGGGCTATAGCACTACCGGTGCATTAATAGCCAATTTCCGCCCTTCACTTTTCTTTAAGAATGACAAAAATCGTGTTATAGGCGATATCTGGATAAAAGATATGCCTGATAACTTCTGGGGCATTGGATATAAGGATGGTAAAACACCTTCTCAGCCGGACACAACAACACAGTATCACAGATACTGGTGGCAGATATTTCTGAAATACTCGCACAAGTTTGGTAAGAATTTCTATGCCGGCCTCCTCTTTGATTATAACGCAACAACCGCATCCGATCCGGGTATAAGAATGCTTACAAACGCAAATTTTCAGCTATATGGCCCGGATATCAACAATGTTTCTATGGGACTCCTTGCACAATACGACTCACGAGACATTACCGTAAATGCCTATAAAGGACTTTTTTTAGAACTCAGCTCCAATTTTTATAGTACTACCGCATTGGAAAAACCGAGTTATCAAATTATAATACTAGATTATCGTCAGTACCAACAGATTAAGAGACCTGGCCGCACCTTGGCCTGGCAAGTAAAAACCAGAATTGGTACAGGAGAGGTCCCATGGCCTGAATTGTCTCAGATTGGCACACCTATGGACTTACGCGGCTATCGCTGGGGGCGCTACCGTGATCGGCAAATGACCTTTGCTATTACTGAATACCGTCATATGTTCATGCGAAAAAGCCCAAGAAAAGACGGTGAAATGATGTCGCGATTCGGTTGGGTAACCTGGCTCGCTGCAGGATCAGTCGCTAAAGACTTTTCTTCCATGCACAACTGGCTGCCCAATGTTGGTGTAGGTGTGCGGTACGAAGTACAGAAGCGCATGAATGCCAGGGTGGATTTTGGCATCGGCGAAGACAGCAACGCCTTTTATATCAGCTTCAACGAAGCATTCTGACCAGTCATCACCCGCTTTGCATTTTTCATATTTGCATAAAACGAGGCATATGCCTCATTCTCAGAACAATTTTTTTTATTAATTTTGAATA
>JBGSYX010000503.1:0-9983 GCA_041750735.1 Cyclobacteriaceae bacterium | reverse complement strand
TCGGACATATCGACTTTGGCCTCAAGGCCCCAGTTTAGTTCCGGAACTGATGTCCAATGCGATAGCGTTTCCTTTCCTCTGTAATCTACTGAATATCCGGTGCCTTCATTTCCATCAACGGCTTGTTGAAGCGCGACACCTTTACCCCCGCCGATTTTCACCGACACATCCGTAGAATCAAATTTCAGAGGATTCAATACCAGTGCTATATCGTTTCTTTTTTGGGCCAACACTATTTCCACGGTTTCACCAAATCCCAAATCATCCTTTATATCCGTAAAAAGCGGGCCTATATCCAGTATAATGAAACACAGTGTAAGCCCATTGCCAGCATTCCCGATTGGGGTACCAACGGCCATAAAATATCCACCGTCGTTCACGAAGACGTTTCCAAAGGAAACTTGCTGGTTTGCTGCTTTAATTAATGAATTGTCAATGGCTTTTATTTCCTTTTTAATATTTGTCGCATCACTTGGGTCTGTGCTGAGTAGAATTTCCCCACTTTCGTCTGTGACGATAATTTTCACCACACCGGAAGATTGCTTAATGGTGCTCAGTAGGATTTCTGCCTGCGTATTGTCCACCACTTCGGTTTCGGTGATATCTGCGGCTAACATTTCCTCCCCGGAAAACATATCTCCCATTGCTGACTGTGCCGGCTGGATAGCTTTTACTGCATCCATATTTATTAGCAAAGACAAGTCACTTTTAGCTGACTCTGTCATCGTTTGAATGCGCTCTTTCTTCAACTCAGCCAATGTTTGAAGGTTCTGAATGAAGGATTCCCGTAACATATTCTTGCGCAACGAATAGGATATATAACCGGAAATGCAAATGGTGAGAACTACCAGGATTAAGATCAGGCTGGTCAGTTTACCCCTTATGCTAATATTCTTAAACATTGAATCTTACTAGTTTAGAGTTAAATCACTTCTCATTGTTTTCTTGTGCTTCTGCCTGGGATTGATCAGTCGAAGAGGCTGTCTTCTTTTGAGTCTTTGTTACTTCGTCCTCCGGCTTTAGCGCTTCCGAAATAAGTTTAATTTCTTCAGAACCTATGCTTTTAAAAGATGCGATCTCCACGACAGCGGTCACTTCTTCGCCTTGCTTTAAAGGTAAAATAACTAAATGATTAGGGGAGGATGAACCCAAACCTGAAATAATAGTAATGTACCCCTTGGGCACTTCACTAATATTGATCGGTTTTCCATCTTTTGCTACCTGACCGGCAAGCCCTTCACCAAATTCATATTTGATTATTTCACTTTCTGGTATGCTATATGCAAAGGAGGACATCATCTCAATGTATCTGATCCCCTTTTCTTTCCTTACAATATAATAAAGCGCCTGGCTGGCATCGATTTTCATACAGATTTTCGACAGTAACTTTTCGATTCTCAATCTGTTGTCTTTAATGCCTTTGGCTACGCTCATAATTTCCGCATATTCCCTTGTGAAATCCGCCTCAACTTTTTTTGCTAATTCGTCAGCTACCACAGACTGTTTGTCTTCTTTTCTGTCAACATACACTATTTTCTCTACAACCTGAGTCCTCGAAAATCTGAAATACATGGTGAGTAGGGAAATGATGCCGAACAAGAGTGTGAGACCCACGACAATATTGAGCATGTTGAGCGCCGGTGAAGCTTCATTTATAGCAAGTAGATCTATTTTGGCAGAATTACGCTCAATAGTGCTCGGCAAATTATAAAGCAGGTATGCGGAGCCAACTACTCCCATAATGAATATGGCAGAAATGATCAGATGAGATTTATTGATTATCGACTTCATGAACTACTTATAAATTTTATTTAATTCCTCGAACAGGGTGATAATCTGGTCTATTGTTAGGGTATAATCTATTTCCGTTATCGCTAAAGCTGCCGCGGGCATTGTATCAATCATGCATTCCTTTGGCTCCTGAACAATTGTCAACCCTCCGTTATCCTTGATTTTTTTCATTCCGAGGGCACCGTCTTTATTGGCACCCGAAAGCAATATACCTATAAGCTTGTTCTTATAAGTAAATGCAGCAGTTTCCAGTGTGATGTCGATCGATGGCCGGGAGTTGTTAACCATTTCTTCGGTTGAAAGGCTGAAGTAGTGACCCAATTCTATGGACATGTGGTAATTTGCCGGAGCCAGATATACCTGACCTTTACGTATCGACTCCTTATCGTACGGTTCGATAACCTCTTTAATGCTTTTTATTTCCAGTGCTTCTATAAATCCGTTCCTGACATGCTTAAGCCTATGCAAACACATAATAACCGGCAAAGGAAACTCCTTCGGAACATGCGATAGCAGCCGGGTAATACCCTGAAAACTACCAGCGGATCCTCCGATGACGATTGCCTTAAAGTTATTATGTAGCTTCGGGAATTTCATGCTTCAGCTGCGATCTGCACCTACTCTTTTATTTTCTTATAAATTTTTTCTTCGTTGTTCACCACAATGAACTTATTGGCTATTTCACACCAAATCAGTGATTCCTTGGAACCAATGGCCAGGTACCCGTACTTGAATATGCTCTCGTGAAGTTTTTTCAATACATCGTTTTGAAGATTCTGGTTGAAATAAATCATCACGTTGCGGCACAAAACCAGGTCGAATTTGTTGAATACAATTCCGTTTACCAGGTCGTGTTTCCGATACGAAACGTCCTTCACCAGCGATTTATCCATATAGGCTAGTCCGTTTTTGACTTCAAAATATTTATTCAATTCATTCTCACCTCTAAACCGCACATAGTTCTTTTCGTTCAACTCCATGTTTTTGGCGCTGTACACACCACTTTTTGCCCGCTCCAGTATTTCGTTGTCAATATCGGTAGCGATGATTTTCGAATCCTGCAGAATACCCATCTCCTTTAGCAAAATGGCCATTGAATATACTTCTTCTCCCGAGGAGCATCCGGCATGCCAGACGGTCACCTTATTATGGTTCAGAAGAATGTTTGGAATGATTTTGTCCCGCAGTATCCTCCAAAACGATGGATCGCGGAACATTTCGGTAACGTTTACCGTGATTTCGGAAATAAACTCTTCAAAAAACGCTGGGTCCTCACCTATTCTCTTGATGAGTACATCAGCGCTGCTGAATTTGTATAATTCCAGAATACGCAGAATCCGACGCTTGAACGATGATATGGCATAATTGGTAAAATCATAACCATATTTAGCTTTGATCGTCTCCGTTAGTTTCCGAATATCTACAATTTGAATATCCTGCATGGTTATCCTATTTACCAGGCTTTTAATTTTAGTGTTTTCAATCTCTCAATCTCGTTGTGTACTGGCGTAGGGTTGACTTGTCCAATAATGGTTCTGCAAATCTTAGTTTTTTAAATTGAAAAATTGTCCAAATAGCCTCGTAAAACAGTTTGACGAAATATATTATAATTATTTTAACTTTTTGATCCGCATTCTAATATACTTAGTAATAACAATGGGTTCTTATTGCACCTGAAGCCACATTTTACCGTACCTTATGGCAGTGTAACTTTTAGGGGCATAGTGCATGATTAGGAATTACAAATGCAGGTAATATGGCTGCATCAGGGTAATATACTGTTCAGAATAATCTCCCGATTCCTGCCTGATGTGAAAGCTCCTCGTAAATCGCGGACCTGCCTGCTTTTTCAACAGAAAGACAACGGCCCTCACCGGCAGACCCTTTTGCTCTGAAATATGTAACTCCGAAAAAATGTGCAGGCCTTGCGCTGGAGCGAGTTTGTAGAGCAATTCACTTGCCGATGGCGGCAACAGAATAGAAATAATTCCACTTTCATGAATCAGATCAGGAAGAATACCTGCTAAATCATTTAGCGTTAAAGAGGTGCCGTGTTTGGCCTGGTTTACCTTTTGGAACGGCGACTTGAGCTGATCCTGATAGAACGGTGGATTGGTGATGATAAAGTCATATTTTTTGCCACTATCGAATGTATAAATTCGGATGTCCGCATGAATGGGGCGAATAATGCCCGGCCATGGACTTTGAGCAATATTTTCGTGCAATTGTTGAAACGCATCCTCCTCGATCTCCACCGCATCGATTGGCACTCCAAACCGTTGCGCGCACATCAGGGATAACACACCCGTTCCAGCGCCGATATCAAGAATGCTTTTTGGCTGGATTTCCGGTATCCACGCTCCCTGAATGCACGCTATGGAGGTGACCTTCATTGCACACCGGCCCTGCTTTACGGTGAATTGCTTGAACCTAAAAAAGTCCTTTCCCACCAATCTGGTTTGTTAGCGACTCATATTCATGATCAATGAGTAAATTTTTCCCTGCTGAGGCAGCCACGGCAAGCTGGTCGCAACGTTCGTTTTCGGGATTTCCTGCATGGCCCTTTACCCATTGAAATTTCACCTTATGCTTATTGTGCACTGCGATGTATCTGCGCCACAGGTCTTCATTCTTTTTGCCTTTGAAGCCTTTTTTCATCCAACCCCATACCCAGCCCTTGGTGACGGAATCAACCACATACCTGGAATCTGAATAGATTACTACCTCAAGTCCATCCTGCTTCAGCGCTTCCAGTCCTTTTATCACTGCTAAAAGCTCCATCCGGTTATTGGTGGTCAACCGAAAGCCTTCGGCAAGTTCCTTTCTGTGAGCACCGTATTTCATCACCACCCCATAACCTCCCGGACCGGGGTTGCCGGTGGCAGCGCCATCTGTATAAATGGTAACTGGCGCCATGTTAAAAATTCTCTTTAAAAAGTTTTATTGCCAGAGAAAGCAGAATTATGCCAAATACTTTCCGCAGTATGTTGAAACCACTCTGACCGATTTTCTTTTCCAGCCAGATTGAAGATTTCAGGACGATATATACGAAAACAAGGTTGGCCACGATGCCGATAAGTATGTTGGTCTGGCTATAGACAGCTTTAAGAGACAGGATCGTCGTCATTGAACCGGCCCCCGCAATGAGTGGAAAAGCCAGCGGCACAATCGATGCCGAACTGCTTACCTCTGGGCTTTGTTTGAAAAAGGACCGGTCGAGGATCATTTCCATTCCGATAATAAAGATGATAAGCGCCCCCGCAATGGCGAAGGAAGCAACATCGATTCCGAATAATTTAAGTATCGCTTCCCCGATGAAAAGAAAGGATATCATAATTACCCCAGCCACAATAGTTGCCTTCTCTGATTCGATATGGCCGCTCTTCTTCCTTAAATCAATGATGACCGGAATAGACCCGAGTATATCGATGATTGAAAAAAGTATTAGGGTGACGGAGGCAATTTCCTTAAAATTTAGCACTAAAATATGTGGTTTACTTAACTATTTACTGAAAAGGACTCCAAAGCCAGCCTGTATCCATCCAGTCCGAGGCCGACGATTACTCCTTTGCAGACCGCCGACAAATGACTGTGATGACGGAATTCCTCCCGCGCATGAATATTGGATATATGTACTTCCACAGCTGGCGTAGTTACGGAAGCGATTGCATCCCGAATTGCAACAGATGTATGAGTATATGCGCCCGCGTTGATGATGATGCCATCGTACTCAAATCCCACCTCATGGATTTTGTCAATAATCCATCCCTCGGAGTTGGACTGGAAATAGTGCAGTTCCACTTGAGCATATTTTGCTTTAAGGGCTGAAAAATAATCTTCGAAGGATTGGTTGCCATAAATGTTTTTTTCTCTTTTACCGAGTAAATTCAGATTTGGCCCGTTGATGATGATCACTTTCATGTTCAATCAGATTAAAGAATGAATTGGGATACGCTTATTCGTCGTTTTGCCGCTTATCTGAAACTTGAGCGCTCACTCTCAGACAATTCTATACAAGCGTACGTACGAGACGTGACAAAACTAAGACAGTTTGTCGATATCTCCAATTTGAACCTGATTCCGGCAGAAGTAACAGCTGATCATATTGGTGATTTCCTGAAGTACATCGGAGAACTTGGTTTATCGGCCTACAGCCAGGCGAGGATTCTCTCCGGTATCAAATCCTTTTTTGAGTTCATGGTTTACGAGCAGATGATCACCGGTAGCCCGGCAGAGCTTATTGATTCACCGCGCCTTGGTCGCAAACTTCCTGATGTCCTTTCGGTTTCCGAGATCGATAAACTATTCGAAGCCATTGACCTTTCTACTCCTGAGGGCGCCAGGAACAGGGCCATGCTGGAAGTACTTTATAGTTCCGGGCTGCGTGTGTCGGAATTGGTTACCCTGAGAATTAGTCATATATATACCGATATTGGCTTTCTCCGAATTATTGGGAAGGGCAATAAGGAGCGGTTGGTGCCCATTGGCAAATCAGCATTAAAGTACTTGAGTATATACCTGGAGGAGATTCGCTGCCATATCGCTATTAAGCCAGGTTTTGAAAATTATGCATTTCTCAACCGGCGGGGAAGTGGTTTATCGCGCGTCATGGTTTTTACTATTATCAAGGAGCTTGTTGTCAAAGCTGGAATAGAAAAGAAGGTGAGCCCACATACATTCCGACATTCATTTGCCACACATCTTGTGGAAGGTGGCGCTGACTTACGCGCAGTTCAGGAAATGCTAGGACATGAATCCATAACTACTACGGAGATATATACCCACCTGGATAGGGAGTACCTGAAACAAGTGATCCTCGAATTTCACCCGAGGCAATAAGGCACAAAAACCCCAGTGAAAAAGTCGTTATGAAGAGTCTTTAATTAATCGTGTTTTAACTTTTGAGTAATACTTCAAAAATGTTTGTCGATAGATTTAGGCCGTACATCTACTAATTCAGCATCATTAAAGAATTTTCACAATACTAGCTTTTGAATTTACCACTTTTGAGGGTGTTTTTGCCTGTAATCACTGGCAAGACAGATGACACAGACTTCGCATCAGTAATGTTGTCGGTTCACTTTTAGGAAAGGACGCGGAAACTGAGGTAACCATGATTTTGGCCCCCTTGCATTTTTCAAGGTAAAATTCAACATCCGACCATAGCGGCGGATGATGGGGCATTTTATATAATTAATTAAAAACCATGGATGAGATCAAGGAGTTAATCAAAATTGTCTCTGACCACACGAAAAAGAACCTTCCGTTGCTTGACCTCAAGAAGCAACAATTGAATGGTAACAAGGAAATGAACCTGTTTTTAGGAATAAAAACAGGCATGTTTAACAATGATGAGGAAGCCTCAATTGGTATATACGGTACTGAAGAGGTAGATTTTAAATTCAGGATGTTAAAATCCCGGTTAAACAGGAAGCTTTTAAATCACCTGTTTTTCATGGATTTCTCTACTGCCCCATCTTCCAAAACGGTCAATACGTACCAGGAAGCGCTGGATTATCTTCACTTTTCAAGAATGCTTTTGAAAATTGGTGAAACCTCGCTTGGCACCAAATTACTCTATAAAACCATCGACATTGCCAAAGAAGGTGAGTATACGGTGGTCATCATCGATTGCCTTAGAGAACTTCGGGAAGTATATTCCAAAACATTCCGACCAAAACTTTTTCATAATATAAAAAACCAGCTCATGGAGTTGGAAGCATTGGAGCGAATAGAGGAGCGCGCAAACAGCATTTTTCAGGAAAACCGGCTTTTCATCAATAGTACCGTAACAAACCGCAAAAAAAGTCTGGAACCATTTGCCAAAGGTGTTTCCGAACTGTGGGACATGTACATGAAGTCGGATTCATTCAACATATTCGAAAAGTACATGAAGATGCAGGTATGGCATCATGAACTCACCGGCAACTTCGAAAAAGTGCTATTCTTCGCTGAGAAGGTGATCAAAGACTATGAAGGCGGACTGATAAACAAGGTTCGCTTTAACGAAATGTTCCTGGATCAGGCAAAAGGTAATGCGCTCATCAAGTTGCGAAGGTATGACGAAGGTGCCGATTTCCTTGAAGCTATGCTGAACAAGATCGACGATTCTACCAAAGAATGGTATGTCTTTGCCGAGAAATACCTGATGCTCAACATCCAGCGGAATGAATTTGACAAAGCTTCCTTTATCTTTCAGCGAGTAGCTGCAACAAGGAATTTCGACAACCTGGAAAAAGACGAGATTTTAAGATGGAATATTCTCCGGAGCTATTTGTATCATCTCACAGGCGATAAGAAAATAATAAAGAAATTTATTTATGAAGAATTCATCGCCAATACGCCAGTTTATGAAAAAGACAAAGCGGGCATCAATGTGGCGCTGTTGATACTTCAGATATTGGAATTAGCCCAGGGCGATTTGGCAATACTCCATGAAAAACTCAACGCTTTGGATGACTATGTGAGCAAATTCCTGAACAATAGCTTCAGCAAACGCACGAAAACGTTTTGTAAGTTGCTACACAAAATCGCTGTACACAATCGGGATTACGATACCATCAGCCAAAAAAGCCGCTATCTGCATGAAAAACTCAACGATTCTGAAGTGGGGGGCAAAACGTTTGTTGATATGGAAATATTGTCATACGAATTTCTCTGGGAAAAGATCATGACCGAATTGAAAACATTCAAGGCTTGATTTTAGGTATAAATACAATGGAGCGGGCGGTCATACTTTGGTCGTCCGCTTTTTTATCGTATTCTATCAACCGATTTCACCAGGTTCTCATCCTTTTTTATAAACCGGTTGGCCAGTGAATTCATGATCATGGCAGCAAGTGGTAGGAAATATCCAATCTTGAAGGCTCCCTTTTCCGACGATCCGATGGCGTTTTCACCATTATAAATCAAATAAGTAGCAGCAGCGATCAGCGCCATCATGAGGAAGGCATTGAGTGCTCCCAATTTCATTTGAAACATCCGCCTGCGATACTGAAAAATGGAGTACAGCGCTACCAGGGTGGAAGCGATACATAACACAGCAAGGTATATTACTGTTTTTTCCACCATCAATTGTGGTTCTGCACCAGCCTCTTGTGGTGTCGTAAATTCCCTCCAGTAAAAGGCGTCCAGCGTATAGGTGACACCTTTTTCAGTATTTGATTTTTCCCAGATAGGCATGGACATTTCCAGCACCATGCAGATAATTATTCCAATAAGAAATAATGTTTGGATACGTTGAATCATAATGAGTCGATTTTCATACAAATAAAAACAAAACCCGTCAGAATAAAACAATCGGCCCGATTATGAAGCAGGTTCCTGATGATACTTCGCGGCTACGATTATCTTTGTACCACAAACTGCGAAAGCGTGAGGTATTTCTTTGACATAGCTTATAATGGAACAGCATACCATGGCTGGCAAGCTCAACATAATGCCCTTGGTATTCAGCAGGTCATCGAAGAGAAATTATTTCTGATAACCCAAAATAAGATCGGTATTACAGGAAGCGGTCGTACAGATACCGGTGTTCACGCTATGCAACAATTTTTTCACGCGGATTTTGCAGATCAAATCAATACTGACGACCTCCGTTATCATCTCAACTCCGTATTACCAAATGACATTCTGATCAGAGGAATAGTACCCGTGCGGCCCGAAGCGCATGCCCGGTATGACGCCCGCGAGCGAACGTATCAATATAGAATTATAATAGAAAAAGATCCTTTTCTCCTGAAACAAACTTATTATTATCGAAAACTCATGCGGTTGGAGTCATTGAATGAAGCTGCTAAATGCCTGGTCGGCATGCACGACTTTCAGGCATTTAGCAAGGTAAAGACCGATGTAAACCACTATTTTTGCCAGATAAACTCTGCGAACTGGCAATTGGAAGGGTCGGTATATTGCTTTAACATCAGCGCTGACAGGTTTTTACGAGGAATGGTACGGGCCATAGTTGGAACTCTTCTTTTGGTGAATGAAGAAAAACTAGAAGTTTCGGAAATCGAACAAATAATTCTGAGTCGTGACAGAAAGAAAGCAGGTCGCTCCGTTCCACCGGAAGGCTTATTCCTGAAAAAGGTGGAATATCCGTTAGAAATATTTATTTAAAATAGAACGTGCAAAAAGAAAAAGTCAGCGGCAAGATCATAGACCTGCGTATTTTGAAACGCTTGTATCGGTAC
>JBGSYX010000502.1:0-2931 GCA_041750735.1 Cyclobacteriaceae bacterium | reverse complement strand
TTACCGATATTTATTGCTATACCAGTGGAAATCGTATCAAGCTTTACACGGGACATTTATTTGGTGTCAGCCAATAATTCCGGTATGGTATCTTTTTGCTGCCGTCGGTCCGGTATTTGTACTGGCGTTGCCTTCTTTATTTTTGAAAGAGACATATTCGCATGCTATTCGGCGGTTTGTCGTGCTGTGGGCACTTATTCCGTCAGTTGTTCATTTATTAGGGTATGTGGGTTTACCGACAAGTACCGTGCGATTATCCCAGATGTTTCTCCAAATACCATATGCATTGCTGTCAGCATTGAGTTTGGAGTATGTATTTAGACACAAACGTTGGCGGAACATTGCGATTGGTGGTGTATTACTGAGTGCAGGTGCTTATGCGCTGGTACCATCCTATTTTACGGTGAAGGATATTATTAATCCGGAAAATTCATACTATTATTCATATTTCACTCAGGATGCATCCCAAAAGGTATTAGCATTTTTAGCGACAACTCCTAAAGATAGTGTAGTTATGGCAGGCGAGATGCTCAGTGTTATGATTCCGAGTTTTACGGATAATAAAGTCATTATTGGTCATGAAGGAACTAACCCGGAGTATGGACTAAAGAAAACTGAGGTGGTTACTTTTTTTTACGGTGCTATGCCGGAGGATGAAGTACGGGCATTGCTGAATCGGTATCAGGTATCGTATATAGTTTTCGGCGCGGATTCGATGCCTTTGGATCAAACATACTATGCGGAATTTTCTTTCCTTAAGGTTGTATATAATGATAACGGCATTACAGTAGCTCAAGTTGTACCATAAGGTCTACGCTATGTTATTAATGGCCCATGTGGTATAATTTTGGCCTACGCGTGTGATGAATTCATCCTCGCACTTGTCATGATGGAAAAAACTCCCAATCGTACGAAGAAAACTGGTAACGGATCCGGAAAGAAAAACGGGAAAATGTTTGAATTCAAATTTAACTTGAATTTGAAGAATGTTTTCATCGTGCTCTTCCTGTTCTTTCTGTTTATTTCTTTCATAGGTAGTCTAAGCGGACAATCCGGTATGCAGGATGAAAAACCGGTGAGTACAGTTGTTTCAGATATTAAGGACGGTAAAATTCAAAAGATAGATGTCGAAGACAATAAATTAACCGCTCACTATAAAGACGGTTCCACGATTACCGCCCGTAAAGAACCTCAGGATTCTTTTTATAAAACGCTGGAAAGTGCCGGCGTTGATCCCAAATCAGTTGAAATTTCTATAAAAGACTTAAGTGTCGGACAGTTGTGGGTGGGGATTATCACGAATGTATTGCCGTTGGTGTTGACAGTGGTGTTTTTTCTTTTTCTGTTCCGCCAGGCACGGGGAGCGCAGGATAATCTTTTTTCTTTTGGACAGAGTAAAGCCAGAGTTTGGAATAAAGACCTTCCCCGGACGACGTTTTCTGATGTGGCCGGAGTCGATGAAGCGAAGAAAGAATTGGAAGAGATTGTTGATTTCCTGAAGAATCCAACGAAGTACAAAGCCTTAGGAGCACGAACTCCGAAAGGGGTTATTTTGGTTGGTCCAAGCGGAACGGGAAAAACGTTACTGGCTAAAGCTATGGCCGGAGAAGCAAAAGTTCCGTTTTATAGTATTGCAGGTTCAGAATTTATGGAAATGTTGGTTGGTGTAGGAGCTGCGCGCGTACGTGATTTGTTTGCAAACGCAAAGAAAAATGCTCCCGCAATAATTTTTATAGATGAAATATACGCCATTGGCAGGATGCGCAGCGTAGGAATTATGGGTGGCCACGATGAGCGTGAACAAACATTGAACCAGATATTAGTAGAAATGGATGGTTTTGAACCAAATACGGCTGTCATGGTGGTAGCTGCTACGAATAGAGGTGATTTATTGGATTCGGCGTTAATGCGTCCGGGACGGTTTGACCGTCGTGTTGTCCTGGATTTACCGGACATGGAAGGACGTAAGGACATACTCAAAATACACGCTCGTGGTAAGCCGTACGCAGCCGGTGTGGACTGGGATAAAGTATCGAAACGGACTGTAGGTTTTAGTGGAGCAGATTTGGAAAATATGCTGAACGAATCGGCAATATTAGCCGCAAGGGTGAGTAAAACGGAAATTGATATGAAAGATTTGGAAGAGGCAGCTACGAAAGTAAAGCTGGGACCGGAAAAGAAACGGTTACAAACCGACTTGGATCGAAAAATGACGGCGTATCATGAAGCTGGCCATGCCGTAGTGACATATATGTCGCCCCATATGGATTCGGTGCACAGAATTAGCATCGTGTCCCGGGGTATGGCGTTAGGGTATACGTTAACTCCTCCGGAAAAAGATAGACTGCACGAAACTAAATCACATCTGATAGAACAGATAGCGGTCATGATGGGAGGCCGAGCTGCAGAGGAATTGATTTTTAACGAATTTACCAGCGGCGCCTCAAATGATATAGACCAGGCTACACGAGTAGCACGATACATGGTTATGGAGTTCGGGATGAGTGAGTTGGGGCCGGTAAATTTTGGTCCCCAGATGGATATGACAGAGTGGGGTAAGAGTTATATGGAACAGAATCAAGTGTCTCCTGAAATGCAGGGTGCTATTGACCGTGAAGTTAAACGATTTGTGGAAGAGGGATATAAAAAAGCCCTGAGTTTACTTAAGAAACATAAAGATAAGCTCGACTTGATTGCGGAAGAATTGGTGAAAAAAGAAACAATCGAAAGCGAAGAATTTGAAGTACTCATGGGTGGGCACAGAGAGCCTATTCATACAGCGTAACTCTTCATGAACAGGCTTGTATTGATTGATGGAAATGCGATACTACATCGTGCATATCACGCGATTCCTCCGATGAGAGCTCCTGATGATACTCCCGTAAATGCAGTGTATGGGTTCGCCAGTATGCTGGTGAAATTACTTCACGA
>JBGSYX010000501.1:0-3271 GCA_041750735.1 Cyclobacteriaceae bacterium | reverse complement strand
TGCGGTTGAGCAGAAGTTTTTTCTTTATTTTTTACAGCCGTCAAAGATACTTGGCTAAGATTGTATGGGCTTTAACCTTTTGAAAACATAAAAATAAAGATGATTTACTTTAGAAAATATCAACTTATACCGATAAGGTTTTCAGGATGAAATATTTGAGACTTCTTAGAGGATAATCTCGGAGAGATTTTATGATGATACAAAAAAAAGCAACAATTCGGATTTTTATTCAATGCCTTGTTCCCTTTTTGATGGTGGGTCTTATTGGCTGTGGCGATTCATCTTCCAGTCCCAAAAAGAACAGTACGGCGACGAAAAGCACGACCAAAACAAAAGCAACCACGACGGCAGATGGAACCGATGCGACAACAGCCGGTACCGGTGCTGCGACGACACCAGCGGTTACCGTTGGAACCCAGTCTACAGCGGGTGGAATGGGGACGATGGCGGGCGCCAATGGCATGGCAGGTATGAATGGGCTGGGTGGCCTACCGACCGGAGCGACGGCTGCTACAGGTGCTGCGGGCTTTCCCGCCATACCTAACGGTCAAGGCGGAATGGAGATCAATAATTATTGGAACCTTCTGACCGGTACCGACAAAGATGCTTTCATGAAATGTATCACTGGTAACGGTGCGGTTGTAGCAGGTACGAACAAGCCTCTGACAGAAACTTGTATCACGCAAGCGAGTAACTCCGTGCAGGGCCGGCTCCTTGGGCCGATTCTTCAGATGTACGGTGGAGGAGCGCTACCACCTGGTGGTCTTGGTGGTTATACGCCCACCTCCTTCTCAGGTACAGGCACGACGACTCCTACCAGCGGTGCAGTTCCCTAAAAAAATATTTCATTTGAGATCGCGGAGGCTTCCCTTAGAGTGGCCTCCGCGATCTCATTTCTATTCTACTGAACGACTCGTTTTAAAAAGGCTAAGGGTGCATTCCAATTGATCGCAACTTCTAAGTAACCATACCTCGCTGAAGAGTTACCACACAGAAAGACTGGAATGAACCAAGGAGCTTTTGATCCAAGCGAACACGTAACGAGAGAATTTCGATTTTCCTATACTTCATTTATGCAACCATTTGTATACTTTGCTCGGACTTAGCGTCATTTAGACAATTATCTAAATGTTATTGCTTTCCTGTTGTCCGCATGCTATTTGTTATTTAGATGATCTTCTAAATGTTAGGAGGCATGACTATTTTACAACAGACCTTTAAAGCTCTCTCGGATGAAACCAGAAGGGAGATTTTGAATTTGCTAAAGCATCGAAAGATGACAGCTGGCGATATTTCGTCAAAGTTCGCCATGACGCAGGCGACAGTGTCCCATCACCTGTCTGTTTTAAAAGAAGCAGGACTCATCATTGATGATAAGAAAGGTAAATACATTTTTTATGAACTCAACACCACGGTTATTGATGGCATCCTATCTTGGATGATGGCACTTAAGGAGACAAAAAATGATGAAAAATAGCAAATTTAAAGAAATGACACTCTGTATTACTGCTTTTATCCCTATGACGGCAACTCTTTTCATCTATTCCCGTTTACCGCCGATGATACCAATGCATTGGAATATGCAGGGCGAAATCGACAGTTTCATGAATAAGAGCTACGGTGCATTTGTATTTCCGTTCATGACATTGGGGATTCTTCTGCTTCTATGGGCCATCAAGGTTATCGACCCAAGAAAACAGAACTACCTGAAGTTTGAAGAAGTTTTCTTTGCAGTCCGTCTCGCCCTCATCCTATTTTTTTCTGTCCTACAGGCTTTTATCATTATGACTTCGCTCGGGTATCAGTTTTTCAATGTCTCGACCCTGCTTGAGACTCTTATAGCAATATTGATCATCTTTCTTGGTAATTACCTACCCAAGATCAAGCCCAATCATCTTATTGGCATCCGTACCCGTTGGACTCTGGATAATGACGAAGTGTGGTATCTCACCCACCGCTTAGCTGGAAAATTGTGGTTTGGAGGGGGAATTATCCTACTAATGCTGGCATTCATCCCCGGAAGTATCGCCACCTACTCCTATGTGACGATAGCAGTAGCTCTTGCTATTATACCGATGCGATACTCTTACAAAACCTTCATGAAATTGGAGCATTCTTCCAAGGTTTAAATTTATATCAAGGAGGTCATAAGGGTTAAATCCATTAAATTAGTTCTCGATTTCAGGTAGAAACACGATCTCGCTCGTGTCCGCTACCCAAGATCTGAGGTGTTTTTGAAACTTAACTTACTTCGTCGTTAACAACCCAGTTTGTCGTGGCTATAACGTTCGCGTTAGCACCAACAACAGCGTTTACCGCGGCAGCAGCGTTAACCAGGACTACTGGGACAACAGCAACTGGAACCCACAATCCTTTTTGTGAGTCGGCAGCTACGTCAACCGTAGGTTTTGAGTAGTTTTGTACTTTCATAAAGAGCTCCTTTCTTGTTAGCTTTCCTATCTAATAACTAAATATCCCTAAAAAAAATGGAATTTCCCTTATTAACCTATCCCCTATGTTCATGGTTTTTGGAAACCACTAGCATCAGTAAAAAACATCAACATGAGATTGATTTAATGAAGCATTCAATCCAAATTTCTCTGACGCTCTTTTTGAAAAGCGTTGACCCATTTTAATTGATAAACTTGCTGTAGATATGGAGGTCATGGCCATCTACTTCTCGCTTCAGTACCGCCTCCTTCACCAGTCCTAGTTGTCCAAAGGTGGTTTTCAAGGCTCCGTTTTCCTGGTATGCAAGAATACTAAGCTTGATCTTTTTGATGTTATTTTTAACCAACTGTTGTTCGGCATAGGTATAAAGGTTTTCAATGAGACCACCGTCCAATCCCGACAACAAATTGAGTGCGACAACCCCGTGTGATTCACTCAATCCTGAAAAACTGATTACCGCATCAATATCGCTGGATTTTTTGGCCAGAAAGAACACTTCTACAAGGTTGAAATGTCGGGTGCGAATTGAAATGTCCCTATATAACACCGGATTTTTAGACGGAACGAAAGTCAGTGATTGATCATTGCTTTTTGCTTCTTCGACTTTCTGTGCAATAAATTGGCTAAGGTCTCCGAAATCCCTTTCTCCGGCAACTCCAAAAGTTGATGTTAAATCATGTGTCATTTTAGGTTTCACTCCTTTCCAAGTGATGATTCTGTTGTACTTCAAATTATAAAGACAATCGATGACGTCATCAGCAATCGTGACCTGATCGATTTCGGGATAAAGGTCACTCATACCCGTTGCGATCTCTTCTAC
>JBGSYX010000500.1:0-11986 GCA_041750735.1 Cyclobacteriaceae bacterium | reverse complement strand
ATTAGTAGCTTCCTCGGGGAGTATTCCCACGCGTCCACTCGGCAATACAGGCGAAAGTGTATCGATTATAGGTTATGGTGGTTGGGATACGGTAATTAGAAAAACCGAAAAGGAAAGCATAATGCATGTCCATGAGGCTATTGATGGTGGAATAACTTTTTTTGACAATGCCTGGGAATATAATGGGGGCCGCTCAGAGGACGTAATGGGTAAGGCGCTCGCTTTAGAAGGGTACAGAAATAAAATAATATTGATGACTAAAGTCTGCGCCAGGGACTATGCTATCGGGAAAAAGCAGATTGATGAAAGTCTGAAACGTTTGATGACCGACCATATCGACGTATTACAAATTCATTCAATTCAATATCCGGATGATCCGGAAAGGATTTTTAATCCTGATACCGGAGTACTCAAAGCCATCCAGGAAGCTAAGAAAGCCGGAAAGGTGCGGTTTATAGGATTTTCAGGACATATGTTTCCGGAGATGCACTTAAAAATGATTGGTATGCCATTTAATTGGGATACCGTACAATTGCCTTTGAATATAATGGATGCTCATTATAATAGTTTCCAAAAGCAGGTATTGCCGGTATTGAACCAGAAGGGGATAGCTCCTTTAGGTATGAAATCATTGGCAGGCCAAGGTATCCGGATGCCACATGAATTGAATGTAAGTGTTGACTTATGTCGCCGCTATGCCATGTCATTACCTGTGGCCACTACTATTTGCGGGATGCAGACTTTTGATGAATTACGCGAAGATATGGCGCGGGCCCGCGATTTTAAACCCCTTACTGAAGATGAGATTAACCGCTTATTGGATCAATCCAAAGATCCCGCCCGGGATGGCCACATTGAGGCATACAAAAACACTAAGGGTGGCTACGGATGTTCGCATCAATCGGAAGTTTTGCGAATGGAACAAGGCTAAGCAATATTCCTGCACTTAATATTGATACTCCAGGTTTATCTGCAAAAGCCTATTGTTATTTGGCGGGTTACTGCATTCTCCGGCGCTTCGTTTCCTTTCTTATAAGTTCTAATTCGCGGCTGCTCTGTCCCGCAATGGACGTGTTCTCTTCCGCCCTTCTGAAAAGATACGGCATCACCGTATGTACCGGTCCGTAAGGCACATATTTTACCACATTATATCCGGCTTTGGCAAGGTTGAAGGAGATATGGTCGCTCATGCCAAACAATTGAGCGAAGTATATTCGTGAATCGCCGGCACTAAGCTTTTTCTTACCCATCAAATCAACCAAAAGGTAATTGCTGTTTTCATTGTGCGAACCGGAGCATAGCTCCATGTTGTCAATATTTTCCACACAATACCGCAAAGCCTCATCATACTGACCGTCGGTACTCGCTTTGTCCGGCATGATCGGATCCTCGTAGCCCATCTTTTCGGCACGCTCCCGCTCTTTTTCCATGTAGGCTCCGCGAACGAGTTTGGCCCCGACTTTATAGCCTTTCTTCAATCCAAGTTCGTTGGCCTCTATGAGGTTTTGAAGCATTCTTTTGCGATACATTTGGTACGTGTTGAAGACTACAACTTTCTTCCGATTGTATTTTTCCATCAGTTCATAAACCAGCATATCGATTGGATCCTGGTAAAAACTATCTTCACTATCGATGTACAGTTGAACATTATTTTCAGCGCATGCTTTGGCGACTGTATCAAATCGTTTGCGGATGTTCTCGAGTTCGGTTTTTTCAGAATCTGACAGTTGTATTCCCGACTGGATTTTTTCCAATAATTCTTTTGACGCCAGAGCCGTTGGTTTAAACACGCTGAAAGGAATGTTCGGATTGCCTGCAGCTTTTTTTACTGTATTTAAAATTTCACTGACGGCATGGTCATAGTTTAGTGAATCCGAATCACCTTCGGCAGCAAAGTCGAGGATGGTTTTGACATTATATTCCGCAAGTCTGGCGATAGTACGGTCACATTGATCGATTGATTCACCACCGCAAAATTGTGCAAAAACCGTTTTACGGATAATTCCCTTGACTGGCAATTTTACTTTAAGTGCTAATTTCACGATATTCGCACCCACTTTCGAAAGAAGCGGGTTGTTGATCGAAGAAAATAGCAGATAACTTTTCTTAAGTTCTTGATCAGATTTATAGGAAAACGCTGTTGCTGTATCAGAAAAGGAGATATTGGAATTCATAAAGTTCTGGGACTAAAAATTATCTAATCAAAAAATCCATTCGAATCGGAGCGCAAAATTACCTAATTAATACTTGAAAATACAATGAAAATAGAATCGCTTGATGCATGGGGTGATGCCTTTAAAAAACCATTGATGATCGCTGGCCCATGTAGCGCCGAGACCGAAGAGCAACTCCTGGAAACCGCCATACGCATAAAAGATGTTGGTGTGAATATCATACGCGCGGGTATCTGGAAACCACGAACCAGACCAAATAACTTCGAGGGTGTAGGGGAAGAAGCCCTGCGCTGGATCCAGCGTGTAAAAAAAGAAACCGGATTAATGTTTGCCGTTGAAGTCGCCACGCCAAAGCACGTTTACGAGGCAATAAAACACAGCGTAGATATCTTATGGATCGGCGCCCGCTCGACCACAAATCCTTTTACAGTCCAGGAAATTGCTGAAGCGCTTCGCGGCGCCGATATGCCGGTATTTGTAAAAAATCCCATCAATCCCGATCTGGCTTTGTGGCTTGGGGCTATTGAACGACTGACTAATGTAGGCCTCACAAAAATTGGCGCCATCCATAGAGGATTCTCGTCGTTCAAGCAGTCCAAATATCGCAATATGCCCATGTGGCAAATCCCTCTGGAGTTGAAACGTAAACTCAGCAACATACCATTGATCTGTGATCCCAGCCATATTGGTGGCAATCGCGAACTGATCTTTGATCTATGCCAGAATGCCATGGACCTCGACTATGATGGGCTGATTATTGAAACACATCGTGACCCAGAAAACGCCTGGAGCGATGCTGCTCAACAGGTAACTCCTGAAACACTTGGAGCAATTATTAAAAATCTGAAGTACCGGAATCCTACATCTAAAGATAAGGACTTCATTACCGTACTAAGCGAACTCCGCGAACAAGTGGATCAACTCGATAAAGAACTGTTTGATATCATTGCACAGCGTATGGATATCGTGGAGAAAATGGGGCTCTACAAAAAGCAAAACAATGTCACCGTATTTCAAAAAAGCCGCTGGCAGGAAATGTCAGAAACACGAAGCAAATGGGCGGAGCAACTCGGCCTGAATCCGGAATTCATGTGGGATCTCTTCAAGCTGATACATGATGCATCGATCCGCAGACAGGAAGCTATTATGAATACTCCAATGGATGACCAGAATGGCGGACATTCCAAATAATATTTGCCTTACCCGTAATGTAGGCGATGAACTGAGTAAATTCTTCCATGAGAATCGCTTCACTAAGATAGCCGTACTGGTGGATGACAATACAAAGAACCATTGTTATCCCATCATTATAAAATCTCTCCCAAGCCATACGCTCATTGAAATCCCTAGTGGAGAAAATCACAAAAACCTTCATACTTGCGAAATCATCTGGAACGCGCTAACGAAGCTGGCTTTCGACCGAAAATCACTGCTTGTAAACCTCGGAGGCGGAGTGATTGGTGACATGGGCGGCTTTTGCGCGGCCACATACAAAAGAGGCATTGAATTCATAAATATCCCAACGACCTTACTAGCCCAGGTTGATGCCAGCATCGGTGGTAAGCTGGGAATAGATTTCAATGGATTTAAGAACCATATCGGCGTCTTTCAGAATCCGCGACTGGTATTCCTCGATCCTGTTTTTCACCAGACGCTTTCTCCGGCGGAATTGCGATCCGGGTTTGCCGAGATCATTAAACACTGCCTGATAAGAGACGGGGAAAAATTCCACTATCTTCAGTACACTCCATTCGATGCACTTGACTTATTTGCATTGGTTGAACATTCCGTTAAGATAAAACAAGACGTGGTCGTTGAAGACCCTACCGAAAAAGGACTTCGTAAAATTCTGAATTTTGGCCATACAATCGGACATGCCATAGAAAGCTATTATCTCGATGTTCCGGGCAAACGACTATTGCACGGCGAAGCTATTGCCATTGGGATGATTTGCGAAGCATGGCTTTCATGGAACAAACTTTCCTTGACTGACGCCGAACTGGCTGGGATCACACAGTATATACTAAAAATATATAGCCCTGAACGTATTTTGGAAAAGGACATTGATTCAATAATTGAACTTACAAACCAGGATAAAAAGAATGAGGGAGCAATTATTCAATCCTCTTTACTGCAAAAAATCGGTGATTGCACCTTCAATATTCCTATAAATCATGTTGAAATCGGAGATGCAATCAGGTATTTTAACGGGTCGGTAAAAACCTATACGAAATAGTTATTAACGTCTTCTGATAAAGTATTTTTATCGAACACACCATTCATCGGTTTCAATGATTCTGGATTTGTCGGTTTTCTGAAATTAAAAGAGGGCTGGGAAATTCTTCTGGCTACTACTCCGACTAAAATACCGGCAGATATGATGGAGGCTGTTTTGAAAAACTTATTCATGAGTTTGGTCTTAAAAGTGTTACTATATGAGACAGTTATAATTTTAAAAACGTTGCAATTGTTATAATGTTCGGGTTAAAGTTATATTTTTTGTTAATATAATGCAAATTATTTAGTTGAATTAATTCTATGAAAGAGGCCATCAAACTCCAACAGACTCCAGCTTTAACACCGGCGACCATACATCTGCCGTCGTCAAAGAGCGAAAGTAACAGGGCATTGATCATCAATGCCTTTGCCAAAGGGCACCTTTTCAATCTCTCGGAAGCACGCGATACTCAGACGATGATCAGGCTGCTGCAATCGAATGAAGAAGTGCTGGATGTATTGGATGCAGGTACGACGATGCGGTTTCTCACAGCATTTTATGCACTAACCAACCAGAATAAAGTACTGACAGGCACAGCCAGAATGTGCGAGCGCCCGATCGGTATACTGGTTGATGCGCTCCGGCAGATTGGGGCATCGATTAATTACATGGAAAAAGAAGGATTTCCACCCATTCAAACTAATGGATTTACAAGACAGGTTGAGGATGAAATAAGTATCCGGGGCGATGTCAGCAGCCAGTATATTTCTGCTATCCTCATGGTAGCGCCTACATTATTACGAGGTCTAAAGTTGCATTTGGAAGGAAAAATCGCCAGCAGGCCATACATCGAAATGACACTGGAACTGATGCGGAATTTTGGTGCAATTGCCATCTTCAAGGGAAATAAGATTTCCGTCGAACCGAGGGCGTACATTCCATCAGAATACCATATTGAATCAGATTGGTCAGGCGCCAGTTATTGGTTTAGCTTGGTTGCCGTGGCCAAGTCAGCCGAAATCACACTAACCGGTCTAAAACCACAATCGCTCCAGGGAGATAGCCGGATCATTGAAATCATGAATCCTCTTGGGGTAGAGGCAGTTTTCACTCCCTCCGGTTTGTTACTCCGTAAAAAAACACATGAAGCTACTTTTTCATGCGACTTCTCCGACTGGCCTGATCTGGCACAAACAGTGGCCGTCACCTGTGCTTTAAAAAATATCCCTGCAACATTCACCGGGCTGGAAAGTCTGAAAATCAAAGAAACAGATCGCATCCTTGCGCTTCAACAAGAACTTCATAAAATCCATGCCTCATTAATACAATCAGACGAGAAAACCTGGAAACTGACACCAGTAAAAGCAATTTCATTCCCATCCGGGATTTTTATAGAAACTTACGATGATCACCGGATGGCTATGGCCTTTGCTCCGCTGGCTACGAAGATGGATGTGACAATTGACAATCCCTCAGTAGTCAACAAATCGTACCCTGGCTTTTGGAAAGACATGGATATCGCTGGATTTCCAATACAAAAAAACTGAACCGCTATACTAGAATGCAAAAAAAATACTCCTCCGTTTCCGGAAGAGTATTTGATTATTAAATAACATGCCGTGTCTTTACCTTCGTTTAATAGTGTTTTTTGGTATTGTTATATCTGGCAGACCCAGGGACTCCTTCAATTCGTCGTACGGAATTTCTTTCGACATTATTCGTGAAGAATCCCAGAAATCTCCCGGAACAACCACGAGTCTTACAACCCAGTCATCAGTATCGATAGCTCCAAGTTGATCCAGGTCAAATTCCGCGTCCATGAATAGTCGCACATCGAGCATAGTAAAATCAAAATTATATTGCAGCATTCCCTGCTCAGTGAGGATAGTTTGAGGTAATTGTCGCCACACCTCGGTATCCTTACCATCAATTTCCACGACATCCCACAGCATATAAGTCAAAACAACATCAGAACTAAGGGATTCAAAATTATCTGGGAAAGGCAGGATTACTTCATAATCAGGGCTTGAGAAGGTCACGTTTTCAAATTCGAATACGTAGCCGGATTCACCTTTTTCCCCTTGTGGACCCATAGGACCTTCCGGACCTACATTATCATTGATGCATGATGATAATCCCATTATCACCATCAAAATCAGCGCATTAAAGAAAGTTTTCATGATCATATTGATTGTTTTGTTCATCAAACCAAAAACCAGGCCAAAATATCTACCGGGTTTCAAGCTACTTAGTATTCCGGACTTTATAAACAGATAACTTCAGATGTATTGGCGATTATTAGTATTGAATCTTTTTATGCTTATCCCGTTTTCTTAGCTTTATTGTATAACAAAGACTTTAACATGAAAAACGCTCCAACACCAATTTACTTGTCGGTTTGTCTCGTCCTGGTGATTTTCCTATTCGCGTGCAAGAAAGAAACCGGAAACGACGAACTGACTCAGCAATTAGATGCTTCCCGAATTCTCCTTCCCAACGGTTGGTCAATTTCCGTACCTGGAAAATCGATTCCGCTTGGCGATTTTCCTATGAATTTGGTAGTGTCTAAAAATGGCTCGGTGCTAGCCGTAACAAATAATGGTGTGAGCGAGCAATCTATAATGCTTGTCGACCCCAGGAATTTTACTTTGAAAGATCAAGTCATCATCCCAAAATCCTGGTATGGACTGGCATTCAACAAGGACCAATCGAGGTTATTCGCATCCGGGGGTAACGACAACCTGGTCCGGGTTTATGATATATCCAATGGCATCAATGAAGTTGATACCATTGTGCTGGGAAAACCATGGCCTGAAAAAATATCACCCACAGGACTTACGCTGGATGAGAAAAACGAATATTTATATGTCGTTACCAAAGACGACAGTGCCTTGTATAAGATTGATCTGACCAGTCGTGAAACAGCACGATTACCACTTGGACATGAGGCGTTTAGTTGTATCCTTTCGAATGATGCCAATACATTGTATGTATCGCTTTGGGGAGGCAGCGCTATCGCGGTTATCGACACGGAGACACTTACCATCCGGAGTACCATCCCCGTAGGTGATCATCCGAACGAATTGTTACTGACCACGGACGGCAAACACCTCATTACCTCCTGTGCCAATGATAATTCTGTGCATATAATAAATACTGATTCAAAAACTGTCATCGAGAAGTTGCAGACCTCCTGCTTTCCGGATGCTCCGGCAGGCAGCACACCTAATGCACTTGCCATTTCAGAAGACGATTCAAGGCTCTACGTTGCCAATGCGGATAACAACAGCCTAGCCGTTTTCGATATTTCGGAAATCGGTGAGAGTCGTAGCCTTGGATTCATCCCTACAGGATGGTACCCAACTTCTGTGAAGGTGCTGAACAAAAAAATATGGATCACCAACGGCAAAGGTTCTGCATCTGCGCCGAATCCCAAGGGACCCAATCCTTACCACGCCTCAGTAGATTCAACACAATATATCGGAGGATTATTCAAGGGAAGTCTTACAGTGATTGAGGAGCCCGACGAATCACTATTGAAAACGTATACTGAGGCAGTGTATAAAAATACACCTTATTCAAAGGATCTGGAATTGCATTACTTGGGCGAGGAAGGCAATCCAATCCCACAAAAGGTGGGAGAACCGAGTCCTATAAAACATGTTTTTTACGTGATAAAAGAAAACAGAACATACGATCAGGTGTTAGGCGATCTTCCGATGGGCAATGGGGATTCAACACTTTGTCTTTTCCCGGATTTCGTCACACCCAATCAACATCAACTTGCCCGTGATTTTGTACTGTTGGATAATTTTTATGTCAATGCAGAAGTCAGTGCAGATGGACACAATTGGTCCACGGCCGCGTATGCCAACGATTTCATTGAAAAGACATGGCCTACTAGCTATGGCGGCCGGGGTGGCACATATGATTATGAAGGATCCAGGAAAATTGCCTTTCCGTCAGGTGGCTTTATTTGGGACAATTGTAAAAAAGCAGGCATCAGTTATCGCAGTTATGGCGAGTTTGTTGGAAATGGTAACACAAATGTTGAAAGTCTCAAGGGACATTTTGACGTTGACTTTCCGAGCTATAACCTGTCCATTCCGGATATGGTACGCTTTGAAAAATGGCGTGAAGATTTTGATTCCCTCGTTGCTATTGACGCCGTACCTCAATTCAATTCCTTACGATTGCCAAATAACCATACTGCCGGTGCGCGGGTAGGTATGCCAACACCAAGGGCCATGGTGGCCGAAAACGATCTGGCTTTGGGGAAACTGATTGAACATATTAGCAACAGTCCGATCTGGGAATCATCTGCCGTGTTTGTACTCGAAGACGACGCGCAAAATGGCCCGGATCACGTGGATGCGCACAGATCAATTGCATTTGTGGTCAGTCCCTTTGTAAAGCGAAGTGCTGTTGTGAGTACCATGTACTCTACCACGTCCATGTTGCGAACCATGGAGCTAATCCTGGGATTGCCGCCCATGAGCCAATACGATGCGGCAAGTACACCTATGTGGGAATGTTTTACTGCCACGCCTGACCTTACTCCCTATATTGCTCACGAAGCTTCGTATGACATCAGTGAGATGAATACCGACGACAATGACATTGCCAGATTATCGGCAAGTTTTAATCTGGAAGTAATGGATGCCGCGCCTGACCATCTATTCAGCCAGGTGATCTGGAAAACTGTGAAAGGATTAGAAAGTGAAATGCCCGCGCCGGTCAGATCTGCATTTATCCTGCATACTCCTGAAAATGAGTCGGAGGAAAAAGATGGCAGTTAACCATATTATTAAACATTATACCAAAAGGTAATCTTCAAAACCAGCGCCCTGTTTTTGCTTGAAAAATCAGGTGTGCCTAAGTAATCCTTGGTCAAATAATTTTCGGTATACACCAGAAAAATATCTGAGGCAGGCAAAAATCGCCACTGGAATCTCGCATTCACGTTCACGTTATCCGCTTGTTCATTGTATTGTACGAATGTGGTGAGGAAAATTTTATTGGTCATCGTCAATTCAAGCCTTGGGCTTAAAAGCAAATAACTTATACTGGTATATGGCTCAGGAAGGGTGATGTCGTTATATGAAAAATCCATATTAATGCTTCCGTATGGTTGGAACCTGAATCCTGCTCCTCCTTCGAAATTCAGCAATGTCCCATTAAAATATCCGCCATAGGTGCCACTTGCATTGTATGTAAATAGATTTTTTGGCGTTGACATATATTCAAACCCAGCTCCCCACCATGTATATTCAGACCCGGCCGGTAACTCTTCACCCTCCGAATTGGTAGGATCGAATGGCTCGAGAAGGCGGATATAATTTTGTGCTACACCAAATCCGAAAGCACTTCTGTTGAGCATCTCAAATACATACTCGAATTGGTATTCGCTATCCGTCTTTTCAAAATCAGTATCCACGATATAATTTATATCTACCTTAGGCCCATGTGAAACTAAATTCTTTGAAGTTGGGAAAAAGGTGTATCTGAAATCGGGCGAAAACCTGGTATAGCCGGTACGCGGTACATAGCCCACCTCGGCATTGTAGTTTTCACCTACAAACTCCTGCGCCCACTCCACTCCAAATTTTTTGGCGTCGTATTCCAGTTGAGCGGTGTAAAAGAAATCATTGCCACTAAGATGTGGACTGAATGATTTGTGAAGCAGAAATTTTCCATTCCACAAATTATCACCTGAAAAAAGGTTGTATTCCAGTCCAAGGTCACGGTTGTATTCTGATATACTGGAGTCGTGCTTTGCATAATCGAGGTTGTATGACTCCTTGTTAATAAATGAAGCGGTGATGTTGGATCGGGCAAATACCTGGCGCTGCAAGGTGGCTACGGCAAAATTCTGGGATGGTATAGCGCCTCTTTCGAGGTTGCCTTCATCGTCGTATTTTGCAGAACCTTCACCTGTCTGAATGTCCATAACGCCAATTCGCCAGTCCTTATTCAACTTTCCACTTACTCTGCCTCCCGCCTGAATTGGGCTCTCCAAACCAATTCGCCGTGAAAAGAAAGGACGAACTTCCCTGAATCCAAGGTTGGCAAACAGGTCAGAGTTTTCCAGAAAGAACTGCCTCCTTTCCGGGAAAAACAGTTCAAAACGGCTCAGATTGGTCACTTGCTTGTCCACTTCCACCTGGGAAAAATCAGGCTTTACGGTGAGGTCAAGATTTAAAGAAGGGGTTAAAGATATCTTGGCATCAAAGCCAACGTCAAGATCATTCTCCAATGGTGTGCCATCTTCATGGTTTTTGGAGGTGGATGCTTTCACGTATGGGATCAGTGAAATATTAGTGCCGGGACGCGGCGGCAATTCATCCCAAATCATATTACCGGTAAATGCCAGTGTGGCTGATGCAAATTGACGCGGTACCGGCGCCCAGGCTGACTTTTCATTTTGCTCCAGGTCCAGTCTGCTGAAATTGATTCCCCAGCTTTCTATGCCCTTTTTGTAGCGCAGTGTTTTAAACGGAATAGAACCTTCGAATATCCAACGGTCATCATAAACCTTCACTTTCGATTTCCACTTATTATCCCAGTTCAGATTGATAAACCCACCTTCGGATTGCTGGCCGTCCCATTCGGCACCGGCAGCATTTGCGCCAAAAGAGAACCCATTGGTCAGATCGTTGAATGGGTCAATGACGCAGAAAAAGTTATCGTTGGAGTTGAACATAAAATCGCGCTTCATAGACTCCACGACAATGCTGTTTTTACTTTTTATAAAGCATACCGCCGATATGTAAAAATGCTTATCATCGTACGCAACTCTTACCTCGGTCTTTGCCTCAGCCAAAGCTGTATCCATGGGCTGTATCATATGAAAATCCCTGGCGACATCGGCATTCACCCAGGTAGTCTCGTTAAGCACCCCATCGATATTTATTTCGTCCGTTACCCTGTTGCAACTAAGATTGAACCCGTTGTTTACTTTCTGGGCGGAAATTGAATGTGAGAAAAGACTAAAAAATACTATTACCGATATCGACCACTTCATACTTAAGTCATAAAAATTTTGAGGACGCAATATAACGACCGGAATCTGTATAAAATCTAAATCACATCAACTTCGGTACCTGGCTGGCTTTTTTTAACAGGTTAAAAATAGAGTTTATAATTTTAATCTTTCAAAATTTTCAGAATCATGAAGAAGACACGATTTACAGAAGCCCAGATCATAGGCATTCTCAACGAACAGCAGAGTGGTCATTAAGTGTCAGACCTTAACCGAACCTTTTCTTCTAAACGCTGTACTTACCATTCACAAATTTGCCAAATCAATTGTTTTCCTGCCAATATTAATCCAAGATTGGCTACCAGTGTTGGTTTCTTCACTACGCTACCCTTAGTTTTACAAGCGAATTTATACCGTAAAAAAACACGAAATGACGCCTAACGTACTGAAGAGTTGCAGCCCAACTATTTACCTGACGAAAGCTCTCTATAAAACGTAAAAAAATCCGGAGACCCATTGCAATTACCAGAATTAATCAATAGAATTAGGAAAAATAGGTTAGTACTATCTCCAATAAAGATCGTTTTTTATTTTGTATAGTCTAAATTGGGT
>JBGSYX010000499.1:0-1954 GCA_041750735.1 Cyclobacteriaceae bacterium | reverse complement strand
CTCAGCCCGGAATTTGCCCAGTGCCTGGTACATGCCGAACTCACGACCAAAAGCCAAAGCACCACCAAAACCGGCGTCGCTATCGACTTCATTGAAAGGCCCGATATCCTGGGTCATCCAAGCGGCGCGTGCACCAACCCGAACATACCAAGCATCGTCAAAAGCTTTCTCAAGATCGGTGATACGGCCCTCGTGGTTTTCCAATTGTTTGCCATGGGCGCCCAGTTGCTCATTCTGCTGAGCCTGGGAAGATTGCAGGTCATCAATCTGCTGTTGGCATGCTTCCGGACAACCCGGACCCATCTTTTTGCCAGGGCCACCGGCCAGTGCTACACCTGCGGTTAGAACAAAGGCGGATACAGCCATTACACTAAAAACCTTTTTCATATTCATTCTCCTTTTTTATGGGGTGGTGCGTTAATTCCTGAGTTCGTTGTCCAGGAGGTAATGTTTGACCAAGTTCAATAAATTATACGATATTTATAAATTAACAGGATAAATCGACTACAGCAAGGTTTTCCTGAAGGGAAATATAAAATTTTGTACAACCGAAGGCTTCCGTTGGGTAGTATCGGCTTTCCGGAAAGTTTTAATGAAATCAAGTGGAAGAAATTTGAAGGACGGAAGTGTGGGGTTACGCTTAAAAAAAAACCCCCGGCCAGTTCTCTGGCCGGGGGATTTGAACTAACTAATCTCTAGGAAATTAGAATTTGAAACGAACAGAGGCAACAATATTGTGACCGTTGATGCTTTCAGCCAGATCGGTATCGGCAACACCCAGGTATTCGTAACCCAGATCACCGGCAATCTGATCGGTGAAATCATAGCTCATGCCAACGCCTGCTTTGTAGGCGAAGACGTTGTCGCTGCCACTATCCTCAACCCAGACACCGGCTCCGTTCGCATCGACTCCATCATAGAAATCGGCTTCCAGTTCGTATTTAGCATAACCCAAACCAGCCATAACGTAGATGGAGAAGGCGTCGGCCACCGGAATTTGGTAGTAACCATTTGCCATGACCGTCAGCAGATTGTAGGAAACATCGCGCATGCCAAAAACGTCAAACTGAATAGTCTCATCAACGTCCAGATCGGCACCTTGATAGGCGACTTCAACCTCAGCCCGGAATTTGCCCAGTGCCTGGTACATGCCGAACTCACGACCAAAAGCCAAAGCACCACCAAAACCGGCGTCGCTATCGACTTCATTGAAAGGCCCGATATCCTGGGTCATCCAAGCAGCACGTACTCCACCCCGGACATACCAAGCATCATCAAAAGCCTTCTCAAGATCGGTGATGCGGCCCTCATGGTTTTGCAGTTGTTTGCCGTGGGCGCCCAGTTGCTCATTCTGCTGAGCCTGGGAAGAATTCAGGTCATCAATTTGCTGCTGGCATGCTTCCGGACAACCGGGACCGGTTTGTTTACCAGGGCCACCGGCCAAGGCTACACCTGCGGTCAGAACGAATGCGGATACTGCCATTACACTCAGTACTTTTTTCATATTGTTTCTCCTGTTTAATTGAGACTATGTTTACCTGGGCGTTATTGCCCAAAAAAACGATTTCACCTCGATGCTGTTACCTTCCGCATCTTTTAATGCCACTATAACAAAGGAAATAAAGGCTGGCAATACCTGGAATGAAAAAAATACAAAAATTTGAACAAGAATAAGTGATAAATGTTTTAAATATTTGTTTTTATTTGTTTAAATGAAAGATAAAAATTTGCACCTTTTTTATGAAGGCGGATTCAGACAGTGGGAGGAAGAACAACTGTTTCAAGATGCATCTCGTTTAACATCAACGGCACTTCAGCCAATTGCTCGCTCTGCCCGCGAGGATCAATGGAGTATTTTGAAAGAGAGAGCTTTTCATTTCCTAAGCCCAACTAATTTCCCTGCAGTTTGAGCGGACTGCTTGACGAAGGCTCCCTAGTTCGCTAGAAACGGCAA
>JBGSYX010000498.1:0-2658 GCA_041750735.1 Cyclobacteriaceae bacterium | reverse complement strand
GGACAGGAGTGTAGTTCGGAATGCAGGAAACAGTTTTTTCAGATTTCTTGATTCAGTAAACCATTTTTCAGGATCTATTCTTTTTTATTCAAACTAATCTATTCTATGTGGTAATTTTTACCACACCCCCTGCTGGAATTTTTACCACACCCCCGTGGTAATTTTTACCACACCCCGTGGTAAATTTTACAGCACCCCTGTATCAGCTGTCACTGGTCGCCAACTCCTCGATAAGGTATGTTTCCATCTTATTGAAATCGTGGCGACCTAGCACATAGACATTGTGAACCTGGTTATCGTAGGAATCAGCAGCCGGGATTTTCTCGATCTTGATCACCTTGTGCTCGGCCATCTCATGCAAATATGCAGTCACGGTTTTCTGGTTAATATCAAAGTCACGAGCCAGTTTGCGGATTGAGAAGCTGGCTGCGAGTTTGCCCTTTTTGAAAAATCGCTCGTGTAGTTTCAAAATGTCGCCGGGATATTGTTCGCGGACAATGTATGCCCGGAGATATAGGTACAGCATCATGGATTTTTTCAGGATTTTTATGACTTTCGGGTTTTTGATTATCGCGTGGTCCAGCATGACGAATGGCGCTCTTGCTGTCGCAGGTTTTGAAGCAGGTGCCGCCTGTTCCTCCCTGCCGTGATGAAGATTCATCAGCTTGGCATAGTCTTCTTTGGCAATGCGTCCGTTATTTTCCTTTTTGGCGCGGAGCATCTTGTCGGCAAGGTCCTGGCCGTATTTCTTTTTGCAGTGGGCGTAAGTTCGATTCTTCTTTTCGGTGGGGTCGTACAGCATCGTGCTGTTCTTTTCGTCTTCATGTTCTCTCAGAACTTCTTCGACTGCTTTTTTGTCATCTTCGGGGGAAGGTTTCCACCTCAATTCTTTCCATAATTTTTCAATTTCGTCAATTTCCAGTGTTTGCATAATGCCTCATCCATTATCCTCTCTCTATTTTGAATTTAGGTGTGGGTAGCGGTGGAGAGGCACCTTTTTCGGTCGAGTTCATGATTTTCGACCTAACCCACACCCGTACTTCTTTTATTGAGGGAAATGTTATCCCCTTACTTGTTACACAGGTTAGTTTATTCCTGGGAATGGCTGATCCAAAATCAGACGAAAGTCCCATGCTCCGGTTAAGATCTCCGGATTTTCCTTTTTCACGATTCAGAGATGGAAATTCTTTCGTTTAACGAGTGCTCCGTTCAGGTCGGTAAAATGTGCCATGCATCAGATAAAACCTTGTAACGCGGCGTCCTGTAAGCATTTGCTGCTGAATAGACTGAACCGAACAGAAAGGGATTTAGAGCGGTATCAAAAAAAATGCGTTTTTTTCACTTTTTTTTAAAATAAATGTCCACAACCACCATAGTTTTAACGATATATACTTATAGAGACTATATGATTCCGGTATACTGAAAAATCTGTTCTTTGTGTGACTGATTAAACGTTCTGAATGATCGGCTTGAATAACGGTCCACTGAATACCAGTGTGTTTGAAATCCGTTTGTGAAGTTCATGCAGTTTCATGCGCCACAGCAGTTTTATCGCTGTGGCAGGGCGCAAGCCCTAACAAAGCCGCTCTGCCCTTCGTCAGGGGCCATATAGTCTTGAAAAAGATCTGCTTTTACAATGATTACTTGAACTTCTCCAGGTATCCGGCAGACTTGAGATCAACTTTAACAGGATTATAGACTGGGATTTCTTGATGACCGAAATGTCAGGAGAACTTTTTCAGAATTGTTGATTCAGTCTTGATTTCAGTTTTGCTAGTGGGATCTTTAACAAAACGATGAGGATGTCCGGTCCGACTGAAGCCCTCCGATTTACTGCAACTTTTGCATGATATTGGAGGGCTTTGATTGTTAGGTCAGCCGATAAAGCAAGCCTTCCCAGTTAATCGACATATCCGATGCTTTCTATATGGGATCTGAACTGTAGAATTTTTCTGTTTAAGCGTTTGCAGTAGGTATAATAATCGATCCCCAGCCTGTCCGCCTCGTCATGGCGATCTGTTGCCCCCAGAAGCACCGCCAGATCATTGTATCCGAAAAACTCCTGTGCTTCCCGCATCAATTCCATACCGATGATTTCATCCTCGGGAGTGACGGCATTTACCAACCCATCGAACCCTTGACGCTCATAGGGCCAAAGGGAGCAACCCGACCGGGAAATCTTTTGTCCATTTTCAATTTCTGATAATGGAATCGTCCTACATTTTTGAAGGTTCTGGTTACATTGTTTTTTCAGAGATAGAAGCTCGTAATAAACAAACCATGCGACATAGGTACCGAGCGATGACTTTTCCGGTTCGTATTTCAGATGGCGGTTCCTTTTACGAAAGATCCACCATAAGTGGGAATAGATTTCACGCCGGCCAAGACCATATTTGTAATAGAGATGCTTTACCAAGCGCTGAATGGATTTATTGATTTTAAATTTTCTGCTGCGATGTTCAAGAAACTGAAAGATCATCAACCCGCATTTAATCTGAAACATATCATCATCTGTCATCAATTTTGAATTTCCCATATTCTCCTTATTCTTCTCTCATTTTTGGATTCAGGTGTGGGTGGAGGTGGAGAGGCACCTTTTTCGGTCGGGTTTATAAGTCCCGGCCTAACCCACACACATACTTCTTTTATTGAGGGAAA
>JBGSYX010000497.1:0-15592 GCA_041750735.1 Cyclobacteriaceae bacterium | reverse complement strand
TTCACCAACTGAGCGCCCATGTTTTCTATAGGATCTTTAAGTTCGATTTCTTTTGCAACGGTCACGCCGTCTTTTGTAACTGTTGGCGCACCAAATTTCTTGTCAAGTATCACATTGCGGCCTTTTGGTCCTAATGTAACTTTCACAATATCAGAGATAGTCTCTACGCCTTTTTTAAGTTTGTCCCGGGCTTCGGTACCGAAATATATTTCTTTCGCCATTGTATTTAATATTAGTTTAGTTTTTGAATAAGTTAAACAATTGCTAAAATGTCAGATTCCCTCATAATCAGGTATTCTTTTCCATCGACATTGATTTCTGTGCCTGAGTATTTGCCGTAAAGCACAGCATCTCCAACCTTTACTGTCATTGGCTCATCTTTTTTGCCTCCACCAACGGCAATTACTTTGCCTTTTTGCGGTTTTTCTTTGGCAGTATCAGGAATGATGATTCCCGATGCGGTTTTTTGCTCTGCTTCAGCAGGTTCAACAAGAACTCTGTCTGCAAGTGGTTTGATATTTACTTTTGCCATATTGATATAAAAATTTTAGGTTATTTAAATTCCTGACTGCCTATTGCATTTCCTGTGCCAAAGCGCAATTGTCAGGACACGGGCTTGTTTTATCTGCCAATATTGCAGGGGAGACGAATTATCTGCCAGAATTTATCCATTATTTTATCCTCAGCAGTTAGCCGTGCAGTTTGGAGTGATTAAGAAAGTCGTGAATTCGGTTATAATAGCTTACCTCTGAGTTTTATGGAAAACATACATTTTTTCCAGTGAGGGATAGTCTGAAATAATGGCTATTACCTAATAGAGAGAACCTGATTAAAATTAATCTTAGAAGCTTTTAATGAGGATAAACGAAGCTGGCTATTGAAGGAGGTTAGTTGTCTTCTTCAATGAGGCCCTCCAAAGAAGCATCGCCGGAGGTATCGGCACTTTCAAGAGGCAGCGTATTGCCAGCTGGGGGAAGAATAGTCTGTTGTTCAGCCTGTTCTAATATTGGGCTGCTCATGCCTGGATTTTGAACGGTATCTTTCAGGGTGGCATGTGCTGTAAGGCTCAAAACCATTATAGTTATCGCTAAACCCCATGTGAGTTTTTCCAGGAGGTCACCAGTTTTCTTTACACCCATAATCTGGCTTGTGCCGCTTCCGCCAAACTGATTGGAAAGCCCACCACCTTTGGAATTCTGAGCTAAAACTACGAGGGTAATGAGCAGGGCTGCAATGACAATGAATGTAACCAGAACCGTAAACATCTTCTTACTTTTTTATTTCTTCAATTCGAGCCGCAAAGTACGCCTTTTTCTGGGGTAATTTCCAAATTAATTTCTTATAAATCTCAACAGCGCGGTCCTTCCTGCCCTGGCGTAAAAGTATTATGGCGAGGTTTTCGGAGATCAGGTTGTCGCCAAAACGTGTACTTTTTTCCGAAAGGTCCTTTACTGTTTCTTCCGCACTTTTATCAATTTCCTTTTTAACACTTCCAATAGTTGGCTGTGCTTGAATGAATTTATCTATTAAAGCAATCTGTGGATTGGCAGTCTGTGGCAATGTGTCTGCTACAGGCTCTTTTTTCCTCTGAATTTCGGAGAGGAAAAACTCATTTACCTGAATGTCAAGTTTTTCTTCAAGAGGGGTTATTACCTGTACAGCTGGCTTCTTTGGCACATCCTTCTTAGTTGGAGTTGGCAGTTTTAAGGCAGTGGGTTTAACCTGTTCTACCTCTTTTTTAGGTTCAACACTACCTTGAATGTCAGATGATGACGGCTGACTGTGTTCTTCGGGGTTCAATTCCAGAAACTGAAACTGTTCCCTTAGCGCTTTAAGCTTTTCCAGATTTTTCATCACCTCCCGGAAAATGGATGAGCTGTCAGACAGGTCATCAATTACAAAAGACTCGGAGTGCTCTACTTCAGCAAGAGTTTCAAAAGCTGGTAAATCCTGGTAGGGCTGTATTGGAAACATTCTGCCTGGAAAATCTTCCTCTTCAATGATCCTTTTCAATGCACTTCGCTGTGAAGCATACAATGCAGCGGTTTTCAGGTATTGGTTTTTTTCTGGCTTGTCGAGCAGAAATGCGATTTTGGCATATAGTATATGAAGTGTTTGGGAAAAAGGATACAGTTCGATCAACTCTTCCAATTGCTCGAAATCTGATGAATTTGCGTCGCCGGGTGTATTGAGAAGTTGGATTAATCGCTCTTTTTCCATGAATCACCAGTTTGCTACGGTAGCATTAAATATGTCGAGTACTATCTGGTCGTAAATCTCCTCTACCAGTTGAGATTCGATGCTATTAAAATCCTGCTTTTCAGGATCGTAGTCCACAAAAAAAGAAAAATTCTTGTTGTCGAAATCAAAGGAATCATCCACGATGTTAATATATGTCACTTTCACAGTGATCGTAAGTCGCTGAAGAGCTGCGATATCTGTATCCTCAAAATTCTGACTTCCTGAGGCCCTTGGAGCCATGGGGGTGAGGTTGTAGCCTACGATACTGCCTTCAAGTTGAAGTTCGCCTTCGTTCGGGACAATGGACAGGCTTGTATTCTGCTGGTAATAGTCCCGTATTTTTTCAGTGAAAAGTTGGCTGAGATTAGGCGGGCCGTTTCCGATTTCATCATTGAATTTCTGGATGGAAATGGTTTCCGCCGTAATATTAGCTCCTGTAAACGAATATACACCACATCCGGACGTAACCGATACAATCAAAAGGAATAAAATATAGTCCCTATTCATCGATTTCAAATTGTTTTATTTTTCTATATAACGTCCTTTCGGATATACCGAGGTCCTTGGCGGCATTTTTTCTTCGGTTGTTGTTTTTGCGAAGGGCCTTGATTATAAGTTCTTTTTCTTTGACTTCAATCGAAAGTGTCTCGTCCCGTTCAGTTTCGTGGGTGATATCCTCCACTGCTTCATATTCATAGTCGGGGGTTTTGGCAGTATTATAGAGGAAGGGCCCGGTTCCGTGATCTTTAAGAAGGGGCGATTCCGGTTTTCGGGTTGCGGAGCGATAGGGATCGCCAATTCCGTCCAGGACATCCCGGGTTTCCATCTCCTCACTCAACAAACCATGCACAAGTTTTTTCAATTCATTCACATCCTTGCGCATATCAAACAATACTTTGTAAAGCAAATCCCGTTCGGATAGTCCCTGGGTGTCTCCTGCCTGATGATGATATAGTGCCGGTAAAAAATTGCCTTCTGCAGGCAGGTATTTAAGCAGTGTTTCTCCAGTGATTTCACGTCGTATTTCCAGAACGGACATTTGTTCCACCAGATTTTTTAGTTGCCTTATATTGCCGGGGAATCGGTATTTCATCAGGGCAGATTTGGCATCGTCAGTGAGAGTAAGCGGTTTCACTTTATATTTCTCTGAAAAATCGACAGAAAATTTCCGGAAAAGCAATTCGATGTCTGCACCGCGCTCGTGCAATGGCGGTACGAAGATAGGGACTGTATTTAGCCTGTAATAAAGATCCTGACGGAATTTCCCGCGGTCCACCATTTCTAGCAAGTTCACATTGGTAGCAGCCACAACGCGGACATCCGTGGTGAGTACCTTGGAGGAGCCAACTTTAATGAACTCACCATATTCAAGAACGCGGAGCAGCCTTGCTTGCGTGGCCAATGGCATTTCCCCGATTTCATCCAGAAAAATGGTGCCACCAATAGTTACTTCAAAATAACCTTTCCGAGCCTCATGAGCGCCTGTAAAGGAGCCCTTTTCGTGCCCGAACAGTTCCGAATCGATGGTTCCTTCCGGGATAGCGCCACAGTTTATGGCAATAAATTTTCCATGTTTTCGGTGACTCAGATGGTGGATGATCTTTGAAAACGATTCCTTACCACTTCCGCTATCACCCGTTATCAACACGGTCATGTCGGTAGGTGCGACCTGAGTCGCTACTTCAATGGCATGATTGAGAATCGGGGAATTGCCAATGATGCCAAACCGTTGTTTTATATTTTGAATGTCGTTATCGTTCACTCTTCCGTGTGTTTATTCTATTATTTCTCCAATCAAGGTCCCTGCAGTGCATTCAGTCACTAATACATCGACATAGTGTCCTTTGGAATAATTTTTCTTCGGAAATACAACAACCTTATTGGCGCTATTCCGACCCTGAAGGAATTCTTCAGACCGTTTGGAATAGCCCTCGATAAGCACTTTATGTACTTTATTCAGATCGAGCTTGTTTCGCTCAAGAGAATGTTTTCGTTGTTTATCGATTATTTCGCTGAGGCGCTGTTTCTTTACTTCTTCTGGTATATCGTCAGAATATTTTTTTTCTGCCAGTGTGCCAGGGCGTTCCGAATAGGCAAACATATAGGCAAAATCATATTGTACATAATCCATGAGGCTCAATGTATCCCGATGTTCCTGGTCAGTTTCTGTACAAAAACCGGTGATGAAATCACTGGAAATACCACAATCATGACCGATAATCCTCCTGATGGCATCAACCCGATCGATGTACCACTCTCGGGAATAGGTTCTGTTCATCAATTCCAACACACGGGAGTTACCGCTCTGAGCAGGTAGATGGATATTTTTACAAATATTTTCAAACCGGTTCATTGTATGGAGAACTTCATCGGTAATATCCTTGGGATGGGAGGTAGAGAATCGCACACGAAGTTCAGGATGAACTGAAGCTACAAGTTCAAGTAGTCCGGCGAAATTGATTTGCTGCGCGTTCGACGATATTTCAGTTGTATTATCTTCCGTGGTCTGGGGCCATTTATAGGAATCTACATTTTGCCCGAGCAGCGTCACTTCACGATATTCTTGTTCAAATAATTGTTTTGCTTCGGCAATAATCGACTGAGGGTCACGGCTCCTTTCCCGGCCCCTGGTAAACGGCACAACACAAAACGAGCACATGTTGTCGCATCCGCGCATGATGGAGATGAACGCCGTAACACCATTACTGTCAAGCCGAATCGGGCTAATGTCAGCGTAGGTTTCTTCGCGCGATAAGAAAGTATTCACAGCTTTCTGGCCTTCTTCTGCCTTTGTAACCAGGTTTGGAAGATCTCTATAGGCGTCAGGACCAACCACGATATCGACAATTTTCTCTTCCTCTAGCAGTTTCTTCTTCAATCGTTCGGCCATACAGCCAAGCACACCGACGGTGAGCTCAGGATTTTTCCTTTTTAGGCCATTGAATTGGGCAAGCCTGTTTCTTACTGTTTGCTCTGCCTTATCTCGTATGGAGCAGGTATTTATAAGTATGAGGTCGGCATTTTCGACATGGGTGGTTGTTTCGAACCCCACCTTGCTCATAATAGACGTTACTATTTCACTGTCGGAAAAATTCATCTGACAGCCATAGCTTTCGATGTATAGCTTTTTCAACTTGCCAGAATTTTCATCCAGGCTAATTGCACTATCCCCGGTAAATTGGATTTCATTATTAACAATAATTTCATTCAACGCTTTATCCATGCTTTTGTCAATCACCAACTTCGAAAAACAGGGTGCAAATATACAAAATACAAGGCCAATATGACAGTTTGGCAGACTGAATTTGTTTTGGCGGGCAAATATCTGGTAAATCCCAAAGATTAGGTTCGAAGGTACATATAGTGAAAATTACTATTTCTACTTTTGTTCATAGCGCGATTAAAACTAATTTGCTTCGGCTATGTAAAAGCAATTTTTTTAACCCAAAAATGATGAGTAATATGAAGAATTTGAATCGTAGATCATTCGTAAAAACTGCCGCTACTATTTCGGCCGGCTTCGTGATCTTACCAACACTGAAAAGTTGTTCACCAAACAGTAAACTGAATCTGGCATTTATTGGAGTCGGTGGCCGTGGAATGGAAAACATTAAGGCCTGCGACCAAAAAGATGAAAATGGCGTGTCATTACACAATATCGTAGCGCTTTGCGATGTGAGTGAAGATAGTGCGGCGGAGGGTTTCAATGCATACCCTAATGCCAAGCGCTTTACAGATTTCCGTGTTATGTTCGATAAGATGGGAAAAGAGATTGATGCGGTTGTTGTGGCCACACCAGATCATACCCACTTTGCCGCCACCATGGCCGCTATGCAATTGGGCAAACACGTCCATGTTGAAAAACCCCTTGCTCATAATATCTGGCAGCTGCGCACCCTTAAAAAAGCAGCAGGGCATTATGGTGTTATCACGCAAATGGGTAACCAAGGGCACACAACTGAAGGGATAAGATTTGTAAAAGAATGGTATGAGGCTGGTGTTTTGGGCGATGTGAGAGAAATTCATGCATGGTTCAATGGCCCTGGATTTAATCCAAAGGGGTATTTCCTTAAACCCGATACATACCCACCAACCGGACAACCAGTTCCTCAAGGATTGGATTGGGATATTTGGCTTGGACCCAACGTTGAGCGACCCTATAGCCCATTTTATTTACCGAGATTTTGGCGGGGATGGTATGAATTTGGAAATGCTGAGTTAGGTGACTGGGCTTGTCATACATTGGACGCGCCATTCTGGGCTCTTGACCTTGGCATGCCGGAGTCTGTTGACTCCATTGTCAGGACGCCTTCTCCGGAAGGATTTGTTTCGGACCAGTCGCAGTTGCAATTTAACTTTCCGGCGAGAGGCAATAAGCCGCCTGTTACACTTCATTGGTACGAAGGCGGGCTACAGCCGGAAAACAGGCCGGAATGGAATATGCCGGAATTACCGGGTTCAGGGATGGTGATGGTTGGTGATAAAAAATCACTCGGTACCGGTGGCAGACCAAATAATCCCAGGCTTCTTGGCTCTGATGAAGAGTGGCTTGAGTTTACTAAAGCAATACCAAAGAAAACCATTCCCAGGGTAGTCGAGGAGGATCCGCAGGGAGAATGGATAAATGCCATAAAAGGAGGTCCAAAGCCTGGCTCTTCATTTGAATATGCAGCTGATCTGACAGAAATGGCGCTGGTCGGGGTTATGGCCCAGCGGTTTGATACACGTATAGAATACGATGCGGAAAATATGAAGGTGACTAACCATCCGGAATTTGAGCAATATATCAAAGAGCCGGTGCGTGAAGGGTGGTCCTATGGGGAAGACCTCTGGAGTTAAACCTTAAATTTTCAACTTGAAATGCCCAGTGCTTTGAGGATGGCTCCGGCCTTCAACAAGCACTCGGCATATTCAATTTCCGGATCGGAATCCACGGTGATTGCGCTGCCTACATGAAAGGATAATTTGCCTGAATGCCGACTGTAAATCACCGACCTGATCACGACATTGAAATCAAAATCGCCGTCTGGACTGAAAAAACCTACAGATCCTGAATACAATCCCCTTGCTGTATCTTCCAGTAATTCTATCTCTTCCATCACCCTGATTTTCGGAGCGCCTGTCATGCTGCCCATGGGAAATGCGCTTTTTATCAGGTCAGTGACTTTTTCGTTAGGTCTAATCGTAGAACGGACAGTAGATATCATCTGGTGCACCTGCTGGAAAGAATAAATGCCAAATAACTCATCGACAACCACCGACCCGGGAACGGAGCTTTTTGCCAGGTCGTTTCGCACCAGATCCACAATCATCAGGTTTTCGGCTTGATCTTTCTCACTGTTTGCCAGTGCAAGTTTCAAAATTTCATCCTGGTTGGCGTCAGTACTGCGACGTATCGTTCCCTTGATCGGTTGTGAAACAAGTTGATCACCGCTTTTTTTCAAAAATCGCTCCGGCGAAGCGCTCATAAGAAAAAGATCATTCGACTTCATGAATGCGGAGAATGGCATTGGCGATAATTCATTCAGACGTTGGTAGCACGACATGGGATCGAAATCCGTTTGTTCTCCACAAAACTCGATGCAATAGTTCATCTCGTAAAATTCTCCTTCGAGAATGGCGTCCTTTATTATATTAACGTTCCGTTGGTATTCGATTTTGGATGTTTTTAGGGTGGGTATATTTTGAAGCGTAATCGGATTTAATTGTTTGACCAGAGTATTTTGTATTGCATCCCAAATAGTATCCGTGTCAAAAATTGACTCAATAGCCATGATGTCATCAGCAATTGTTATTATCGTTTCCGGCACGACAAATTCCAGATGCGAACAAGGTATGGATGCCGGATTGTTACTGGAAAGTTCTTCAATTTCATTTTTTAGCTCATAGCTGAAATAACCATAAAGCCAGTCACCTTGGCCTTCGATCAACGATTCGAGTTTTGAAAAGGAACCGGAATTGCTCTTCAACACGGATCGGGCTCCGGCAAAAAGCATAGGTGGAAAAGGCCCATGAAGAGGTTGATGCCCGTTGCCATGAAGGTATAAAAAGTGGTCATGGTTCATCGCCCAGGCCAGCAACCGGTCGGTTGGCGCCAATGGATATTCCGCTGTTTTTCTTTCTTTAGTCATACTCAATTACCGCAAAATTAGAAAGGTTCAGCATTAATGTTCATAAGATTAACTAAATCCACTGGGTGAGATAATTGACCGCAGGTTTTCTTATTGGCCATCGTGCTGTTATTTTTGCTAAAACGAATGGTTATGGCACTGATATTACCGGTACGGGGCATCGAGCCCAAATTTGGAGAGAACTGCTATTTGGCTGATAACGCCACCGTGGTCGGCGAGGTCAGCATGGGTGACAACTGCAGCGTGTGGTTCAATGCGGTGGTTCGTGGTGATGTGAATTCCATAACCATTGGCAATAATTCCAACATTCAGGATGGCGCGGTGATCCATTGTACCTATAAAAAAGCCAAAGTGGTCATCGGGAACAATGTTTCTATAGCGCACAACGCGGTGGTGCATGGGTGTACGATTGAAGATAATGTGCTCATCGGTATGAACGCCGTGGTTATGGACAATGCTGTAGTGCAAAGTGGCGCTATTGTGGCTGCCGGGGCCATTGTGCTCGCCAATACGATCGTGGAGGCGGGACAGATATACGCTGGCGCTCCGGCCAAAAAAGTGAAAGCTGTGGAAGGCGACCTGAAAAATGTATTTGAGCGCACGGCCGGCAATTACATAAAATATGCCCGGTGGTTTCGCGATGGCGATATGGAATATTAACGCTTTTTCAGGATATGAGCAATGATTGGCGCCGCGTGAAGCCGACCGTTTTCAATAAATACCTTCGCTGTTTCCTCACCACCGACAATCGATCCGGCCATATATATTCCCGGAATGTTTGATTCGTAGGTATTGCTGTCGATTCGGGGTATGAGGTTTTCGCCGTCCAGAATTATCCCTATTTTTTCCAGTAAATCCTTATCGGGTCTGTAGCCCGTGAGCAGAAAGACGAAATCCACAGGTATATCGACTTTCGAATGGTCATCCAGGTTTTGGAGAGTCATGGATTTTTTGCGAATTTCTGTCACCTTATGCCTGAAGTAAGCTTTCACTTCTCCGCTCTTTATCCTGTTTTCCAGGTCGGGTACAATCCAATATTTTGCCCGTTTATCCAGCGTGTCGTAAAGATGCACCACCGTCACTTCCACATCATTGCGGTACAAATCAAGCGCGGCTTCGATAGCTGAGTTTGCACCCCCTACAACAACGGCCTTCATTCTGGAGTATTGGAATGCCTCATCGTAATAATGACTTACGTTCGGCAAAGATTCACCGGGAATACCAAGATACTTCGGCACATCGTAGTATCCCGTGGCAATAATGATATTTCGCGCATGCAGTGTTTCTGTCAGCGTTTTTACCAGAAAGTCATCACCAGCTTTTTCCACCGTATCCACTTCGGTGAATAGTTTTAAGTTCAGTTTGTAATGACTCACCACCTTGCGGTAATACTTCAGCGCTTCGGTCCTGGTTGGCCGGTGTCCCTGGGAAATGAATGGAATATCCCCGATTTCTATATTTTCCGATGTGGAGAAAAACACCATGTTGACCGGATATCGTCGGATCGATTCTGTGATACTTCCTTTATCGACGATCAAATAGTCGAGGTTATTTCGCTTCGCTTCTATGCCGCAGGAAAGTCCGCACGGACCAGACCCAATGATGATCACGTCGTAAATATGCATTTCGATTAAATTGTTCAGGGGTGAAATATATGGGTGCTGCCCATCATAACAAAGGTAAAATATCGGAGAATGCAATATCACAGATTTCTGCAGATAGAACCTGGTAGAACTATTTATGATTTTTTGTTTCGATTACCCACAATAGCCCTAATTTTATAAGAGAAATATATACAGAACATTAATTAGAATAATGAGAGTTGGAATACTTACCGCCGGAGGAGATTGCCCCGGATTGAATGCTGCCATCCGGGGTGTTGGAAAAACGTTGTTACTAAAATATAATGCGAAGCTATTTGGTTTTTCATCAGGTTTCCTGGGACTCATCGAAAATGACTATCGCGAACTTGTAGAATCAGACCTGTCGGGCATCCTCACGCTTGGAGGAACAATTCTCGGTACATCACGTGAAAAACCTTTTAAGAAATCGAAACACTACCTGGCAGAAATTGATAAGCCGGCAGTCATCAAGGAAAACTACGAGCGCCTCCATCTTGACGCCCTGATTTGTATTGGTGGAAATGGTACACAGAAAACCGCGGCACAGCTCGCCGCTTACGGACTCAATGTAATTGGTATGCCAAAAACCATCGATAACGATGTCTATGGGACGGAACTCACTTTCGGATTTCATTCCGCTGTAGGCATAGCCACGGAGGCGATTGACAGGCTTCATACTACTGCCAATGCGCACAAGCGTGTCATGGTGATAGAACTGATGGGACATAATGCAGGGTGGCTCACATTATTTGCGGGAATTGCAGGTGGAGGCGACGTCATCCTGATTCCCGAAATCCCATATGATATGGATGTCATTGTAAAATATTTGAACGACCGCAACGCACGCAAAAAGGTATCCACTATTATCGTAGTGGCAGAAGGTATTAAGAAGCCGGAAGGTATGTCGGCCGGTAGGTATATCGCCTATGAACTCGGAAATAGAGTAGAAGAACAGATGCGTGAAACCGTGCTGGGGTATATTCAAAGAGGAGGAACACCATCGCCATTTGACCGCATTTTGGCGACGCGGTTTGGTGCATTTGCTGCGCATCTTATCGCCGAAGGCAACTTCGGACAAATGGTTTCCATACAAAATGATACGGTGACAAGCATACCATTGTCAGAGACAAAGGGTAAAGTGAAACTCGTCCCGAAAGACTACCCTTTGATAGAGCGAGCCCTCGATATCGGCACATGCTTCGGCACAAATATCAACTGATGCTTCATGCAAAAGGAAATTTTGCTGGATGTACTGCCTGAAGTTGCCGCCGATCTGGAACAACTCCGAAAAGCTGTTTCCGCTAAAGCGGGGATCGACCAGAAGGAAATCAGATCTCTAGAAATCTTAAGACGATCAATAGATGCCCGGCGAAAGCCGGTAAAACTGCAATTGAAAGTGTTACTCTTTATCCACGAAAACCGGAGCGAGGAGCAAGTACAAAAACCCGCCGCCGATAGTGTATCCGGTAAAGAACCTGTCATCATTATCGGGGCCGGGCCAGCTGGATTATTTGCGGCTTTAAAATGTATCTGGCTCGACAAGTGCCCCGTCATCCTGGAGCGGGGTAAGGACGTTCAGTCGCGCAGGCGCGATTTACGAGCCATTACTATTGATCATCTGGTGAATGAAGATTCTAACTATTGTTTTGGTGAAGGTGGAGCCGGAACCTATTCTGATGGCAAGCTCTATACCCGTTCTAAAAAGCGGGGCGATGTCACTGAAATATTGAAGTTACTTGTGGCATTTGGCGCAAGTAGGGATATCCTTGTGGATGCTCATCCACATATCGGCACCAATAAATTACCAAGTATCATCCAGGCTATCCGTGAGTATATTTTAGGTCATGGTGGCCACATAGTTTTTAATTCAAGGGTAACAGATCTGCAAATAGTTAACGGCCAGATTAAAGGTGTAAAAACCGCCGACGGGAATTCGATCGTTGGAAAACGGATAATACTTGCCACAGGACATTCCGCAAGGGATATTTATGAAATGTTGTATCGCCAAAATGTAGCAATCGAAGCGAAACCTTTTGCTCTTGGTGTAAGGGTGGAACATCCCCAGTCACTGATCGACAGTATCCAGTACCATTGTCCGGTGCGGGGCGAATATCTGCCTCCGGCGCCTTACAGTATTGTGCGGCAAGCAGGAGGCCGTGGTGTATATTCATTTTGTATGTGCCCGGGAGGCATTATAGCGCCGTGCGCCACCAGTCCGGGCGAAGTGGTGACCAATGGCTGGTCACCTTCAAAGCGCGATCAGCCAACGGCCAATTCGGGGATTGTCGTGGAATTGCGCATGGATGATTTCAACAAATTCGCATCGATGGGACCTTTGGCGGCTATGGAATTCCAGCGATCTGTGGAGCAAAAAGCCTGGCAGGAGGGAGGCCGCACCCAGCGAGTCCCCGCGCAACGGCTTGTGGATTTTGTCAATGGAAAACAATCTTCAGACCTTCCCGAAACATCCTATAAACCAGGCGTCACCTCTGTGGAACTGGGAAGTGTGTTGCCGGAGTTTATTTATCGAAACCTGAAAGAAGGCTTCAAATTGTTCGGAAAATCCATGAAAGGCTATCTCACCAATGAGGCGGTGGTGCATGCGCCGGAATCCAGAACTTCCTCGCCAGTTCGCATTCCGCGCGACAGGCAAACTATGGAGCACATACATATTAAGGGATTATATCCTTGTGGCGAGGGTGCCGGCTATGCAGGAGGGATTGTATCAGCTGCCATCGATGGTATGCTTAGCGCTGAAAAGTGCGTGGAATCCATGAAATAGATTTGCTTTCAGGCATTCTGTAAAATCAAAGTTCTGCGCTACCGTTAACCAAAAGCAATCCATTGGGTTTTTAACATAAATTAACATGGCGAAGCCCCTGATTTGGTATCAATTCACCAGCTTTGCAGTACATTCTTTGAATACCGTGAAATCGCTGACCATCGGACTTCTGATTTGTTTCTTCATAATGCATGCTTGTTACATGCAGGTGGAAGCACAGGGTGTCGTATACAAGCAGCTCAAAGGAATAGTAATCGATGAAGAATCGGGCGATGAACTTTCAGGGGTGCATATTTTCGCCAAGGTAGCCCACGACGGGGTCGTGTCTGACACAAAGGGCAAATTTTCCATGCGTGTTCATTCTCAGGATACGCTGGTAATAACCATGGTCGGGTACGAACGGCAATTAGTGCCGCTAAGGTATTTCAGGGAATCGACCATTGATATCATCGTTCAGATGCGTAATGAAGTCATTGAACTACCAGGGATCACGATTCACGGTCAGCCAAACTTGGAATACCTGGAGAGATCCGGCCAGAACCCACACAAAATCTATCAATTCAAGCCTCCACCCGATCACCCAAATCTCGACGTGCCTATTGGCAGCATGGATTACGGACCATTATCGCGATGGGGCAAGGAAGCCAAAGAAAAGCGCCAGTTACTCCGTATTTATGCAAATACCTCCAAGGATCGGGTATTTATCCAAACAGTGACATCCGATTCAGTGATGCAGGTGTTCATGTATCGCTATGATCTGGATGAAGAAGAATACAATGACTTTATCCTCTATTTTAATTCTATAGAACCAGCCATGAATCCCCAGGATCCGAAGGACATTATCCGCGCTATGCATCTGGTCTTTTTGAACTATCGGCCGGGGTGATGGATTAGTGGTTCAGTGGTTCATTGGTTCAAAAGTAAAAGGGGAAAAGTGGGGATGCGGAGAAGTGGAAGCGGTTCAATGGTTCAGCAGTTCAATGGTTCTGTAGTTCGATGGTTCTTAATTCCAATTGTTCAGTTCGATTTTGCGATAGCACAAGGAATTTATAATTTGTCGTGAATTCAAAATCAATTGATAATGATAAACAAGGTAATCTTATCTCTGACCTTTTTAAGCTTTTCGGTCACGCTACTTTCAGCTCAGACTGACGACTTTCTGGGTTCTCAATTTCATAAGGAACGCCGTCAGGCATTGCGTGAGTTGATGCCTAAAAAATCAGTAGTTGTTGTCTTTTCCAATCCGGTTCGCAACCGCGCCAATGACGTGGATTTTACCTATCATCAGGATCCTAATTTCTACTACCTTACCGGCCACAAGGAGCCGCATTCTGTATTGCTGATATTCAAAGAACGGCAAACAATCCAGGGTAAAAAGACTGATGAAATTATTTTCGTGCGACAGAAAAATGCGCTGATGGAATTATATGAGGGTGAAAGGCTGGGCAAGGATAAGGCACAAGAAAAGCTCGATATATCATTTGCTCTCGAAGGTCCGGATTTTTTAAGCATTAAAATTGATTTCTCCAGGTTCGACAAAGTAATGTTTTATGACTTTCAGAATGACGTGCGCAACGAACAGGAAACTGCGGATTTGTACGAACTTATCGAATCATTCAAGGAAAAGGTGAATTATGCGCCATCACCGCTTTCCCTGAAAAGGGAACCGGAGAAAAGCAATCTGGATACCCGGACCCTTGATTCACTGATGACTGCCCTGCGCGGTGTGAAAACAGAGGAAGAACTTGGGCTTTTGCGCAAAGCAATTGATATATCTGCTATGGCGCAACAGGAAGTGATGCGCGCCATGACACCCGGAATGTCTGAAACCGAAGTTCAGGGCATGCACGAGTTTATCTTTAAAAAATACCGGGCGGAATACGAGGGTTATCCCAGCATAGTCGGTGCCGGGCACAACGGTTGTGTGTTGCATTATATCGATAATTATAAACCCAGCATTGAAGATGGCGAACTCATCCTCATGGACCTTGGGGCAGAATATCATGGCTATACTGCCGACGTCACTCGCACCATTCCTGTTAATGGTACCTTCACCACTGAGCAAAAAACCATTTATGACCTGGTGTATAAAGCCCAGGAAGCGGCAATGTCGGTGTGCAGAGAAGGCACTACATTTGAAGAGATCTATAATGCGACAAAAAAGGTGATCAATGAAGGGCTGGTAGATCTTGGATTGTACAAAAGCCTAAACGCTGAAGATATCATCAATCCCGCCACCGGCCGCAACAGGTATTATCCCCACGGTTGCACCCACCACATAGGGCTGGATGTCCATGATTTGGGCACATATGATACACTGAGGCAAAACATGGTGATTACCATTGAGCCAGGCATTTATATTCCAAAAGGCAGTCCGTGCAATGAAAAGTGGTGGAACATTCCGGCACGCATTGAGGACGATTATCTTGTCACCAAAGATGGCTGCGAGTTGCTCTCAGGCCTGGCGCCACGAAAAAGTGAGGAAATCGAAATACTCATGAAAGAGACCAGTGTTTTCAACAATTTCTCCCTGCCGGAAATCAAGCAATAAACGCATTGGGCACGTTTCAATTTTTGCGGATTAGCCACACGACGGAGCCTGAGTTAGTAAAGTTACTGGAAAGTAATATCATCGGTACACCGGGTGAAAGTTTGCTTTACGCCCAGACAGATATCCCTGAAAAACTTGCTGAACTGGACAATCCAAGATTTGCCAATCTTTATTTAAAGGAAAAACTGGTTGGTACTGTATGTTTTCTGAAGCGGAATGTCCTTTACAATAGCTTGAATCAGGAAGTCTTCTATGTTCGCTATTT
>JBGSYX010000496.1:0-12623 GCA_041750735.1 Cyclobacteriaceae bacterium | reverse complement strand
ACACGCCCAATATTCTGCAACCTTAACAGGGGAAAGATAAGCCATTGCCTTACTGGGTTTATACGTTGAAAAGGCAAAATCTGCAGCTGACAAATATGTAGGAACTTCATGATGGGGAACCGATTGAAGATGAATTCGGTCGGCAGGCAGATTGTTGATTTTGATTTGTTGATTTATCCAATGGTGATAAACAACAGGCGTCAGTATAATTAAGTGAAAGTCAAAGTCAAAATAATCAAATGCCATTTTATAGATTTTAAATGCCTCATGCTCCAGGTACAAACCTCCGTACCGACCAGCATATACTCCAGCAATACTTTTTTCAGGGATACCTAACTTCTTCCGTATATCAGTTCGCGATTCTGCTGAAAATACAAAACTCTTATTGTCAACCATACAGGGTACTGTTCTGATCTTTTGTTTATCGATACCCGACTTCTCCAGCTGAATTGTATATGTGTTGGCCACCGGCATCAGCCCTGAAGCCAGTTTCTTTTGCTTTCGCTCCAGGATTAATTCGATGATTGTGCGCGGATCCCATTCCTTCCAGACACCAGCTGCCACCATGTAATCTGCATGGGGTTCAAATGATTCAATATAAAAAGGTGTTTTCGTTTTGCGCCAAACCAGCCAGGCCAGACCACCGGCAGGGGCACCTCGCGCAATGAGTGAATCAATTTGATGTTCCTTAATTAACCGGGCAATAAAGGTGGGGGCGTTGACAAAGTCACTGAACTTTTCTATGAAAACAAGTCTGTTGGAAACTGAATGATATGGTCTATAGATAATTTTTCTATCAAAAAAGGGAAGATCTTTCACTTCCTTTACTTCCCGTTCAATGTTCACAAATACAATCTTGTTTACCCATGAAAATGAACTCAGAATCCTAAGATGCGGAAAAACAGTTGACCAGCTAAGCGGATCGTTGATGTTCCAGTAGCCCAGGAAGAGGATGTTCATTTGATGAATGTCGAGAAAGTCTTGCCCAATTTACCCCGCTTCAGATAATCCAAGATCATGAACTTCTTTACTTTAAATCGGAATGTCCGTTTGATCTCCGGTGTGAATTCTTCCCAATCCTTGATGTAGTCATAAATCTGCCAGTATCCTTTCTCCAAAGCCTCAAGGTTGCGCATAGCCGACTGGGGATGCTGGCGGTATTGAAGCACCACTTGATTGGTGTATCCATACAATCCCCCCTGGCGTGCCAGCTCCAGGTAATAAAGCAAGTCTTCGCCATGTGTGATTTTTTCATTCATGCGAATATGAGTATTGGCTTTAGTTCGTTTGATCATCCAGCTCAACGAAGAAAAACACGAACCATTTAATTGGAGAAGCTCCGGCAATGGATTACCCGTACATGAGGGTGTGTATAGCCGTAAGGGATTCACCAAATTTTCATCCATGAAGGCTACTGAACCATCTACAAAGGTTAAAGAAGGATTCTCTTCAAAGATCTTCAATCTTGATTCGAGACTATTTACTGGCAGCACATCATCTGCATCCAGGAAACAGAAGTAATCACCTTTCATATGAGCTAAGCCTAAATTTCGGGCCGCGGATACGCCTTTGTTTTCTTGCTCGAAATATCGAATACGTGGATCCTTAAAGGATAATGCAACTTCCTTCGAATTATCCTTGCTTCCGTCATTAATTAGCAATAACTCCCACTCAGTATAGAATTGATTATATATTGAGATAATTGAACTACTTAGATGTTGTGAAGCATTATAAATAGGTGTAATTATAGAGATCAAACAACTAGTTAGTTAATTCTACTTATTACAAGATTGGTTAATTTTTCTACCTGATACCTACGATGGTAAGTTTCAATTTTTTCAATATTAGGCCTATAAGAAAGTTGGCCATTATTAGATAATTCATCATAACAACTTTGAAGATAACTTACTATTTCGTCAACATTGGAAGTTGCTAATCCTCCATTTACATCCTCAAGTACATTTTCCATATCACTCCCATTTCTTGGAGCTAATATGACAGGGCTACCTAATGCCAGGTAATCATATAATTTAACCATAAACTGACCATTGTCTACCGAAAAATTCGGCAGAATAAAAACGGTTGCCTCCTTTTCACAGTAATTCATTAACTCTTCTTTTGGCATAGATTCCTTAAATACTAACTTATCTGTATGTAAATTCACTTTGAAATATGACTTTCCATCAAATTCAGCGATTTTTTTTATACCAATCATTTCTAACTGAATTGGCAAATCCCGCTCATAGGTGAGAAATCGCTTCAATGCCGATAAAATAACATCAAATTCCAAATTTGGATATAAACGACCAAAGCAGATTATTTTAAAACAATCATTTTGTTTTCTTATTGTGGATTTAATATTCACCTCATGACCATTCCTGATCATATATCCATGCACTCCAGATAGTTTCTCCAGATAATCAATCCATATTTTACTTGTTGTTGTAAAAAATAATGCGGTTTTAAGCCACTTCCTCCAATATAATGATATGATAGAATTAATTAGTTTTTGCATGAATGTAGGCGTTGAACCTGAAGTTACAATTTGATTATCCCAAAGATCACGGAAATCAAGTATATAAGGAATACGAAACTTTTGCCAACACTCATAAGCAAGTTTGAGGTGAAAGTGTGGGCTAAAAATTGAAATAATCAAATCATACTTCTCCTCCTTTAAATGCTGATTAAGGAAAGTCTTGAATAAATGGTAACTGGCATTTAATTCCGAATCAATATCACCTCGTAGATACGAACGGACTGTGTGAAGTGGGGACTTAGATTTTATCCTACCAGGATAGGGCAACCGAATAATGCGGTGCGTTGCGTGCCGTTCGATTAATGGGGCAAGCGAACTGTCGTGAACAATATACTCTCCATCCAGCTTTTCCCAGTTGTGTGTCAATAATGTTGGTGAAAAACCATAAGACTTTAGGTAATCGCAATACGCCTTTGCCCGGTAGGATGAGACAACATCCATAGGTAAAGCATGATACGAAATTACGAGCACTTTGATCATGGAAATAGTTGCTCAGTTACCACAAAACTCTCCCTTACTGAATAAAAAGTTTTACATAGTGGCTTAGGAGTGAGAAGGTACATTGAGGTAAACGAAGATCTTAGGTCTCTGACAGCTAATATTCCCTTACTTCCTATCAAATAAAAAGAATACCCAAATTGCAGGAGAAAATTCTCAATTGCCAGTGTGTAGTCTTTTGCCAGTTCATTTTCGAGGCCTTCGTTTTGTGATCGCTTAATCTTATCATTAAAAACCTCTATCAGTACAATAGGCTTTTGATTGGTTAAAATTGATTTCATCCCCTTCAAAACTTCATCTTCATATATTTCAACATCAATCTTAATAAGTTGTGGAAAAATTTGTCTTTCCTCACAAAATGTATCTATTGCTATAAGATCAACCCTGATAGGGGAATGACTAAATTCATTAAAGGATTGGGTATGACTTTTATAAACTGACACAACATCGGAAGTCAAATCCTTGTCAGGGGCATACAATTCAATTCTCCCATTTGAAGCTCCGACCGCCTTCGGAATAATGCTGACGTTATGAGCAGAGTTAATTGCAATGTTCTCCTTCAGCCGCTCGATATTTTTTGTAAAAGGTTCAAACGCAAAAATTTTGGCATTAGGATTAATCTCGGCTGCAAGCACAGAATAAAAGCCAATATTAGCGCCTACATCAAAAACTACTGAACTCCGACTCGCTATTTCTGAAAACCAAAAAGCCGCCTCAGACTCCCATTTTTCACCATAATAAAGCTTTGATGCAAGTGCATCATCGCCTTTCGCAACAAACTTAATGACGTTTTTACCGATCTTATAATCGACAACCCCAGAAACTGGCCAATACGGCATACAATATTTTACACGAGACAACATTGACTTTAACAAATACCTTCCGACAGCATTCACAGCTGCTATATTTCTTATTATTCTAAAAAGGTGCTTCATTACCCACTACTTAATTTTAAAGGCATTCTTCCATTTATGGCGAATTCGTTTCGTAAAAGAAAATACTGTAACCTCCTCGCGTGTTGCTAAAAATCGTTGAAGAATAGTTGGCCTAAAGCTCTTTACCGTACCTCTGCAAATGTAAATATTGGCAACTCGGACAATCTCTCTGATATCGATCAATTCAAAGTAACGTTGTTTTACTTGTCTTTCAGATGTAAACCATCTGACGTGACTAGGGGCATCAAAATTAGGAACACTGAAAATAATGCGGGTATTCTCAGGAATGTTCTTTAATACATCTAAATCTCGTTCTATGTGCTCCAGTACCTCTAAGCAAATTACCGTATCAAAATCATATCGTTCGTAAATGCTCCTATCCAGAGCATTACCTTCAAAAAAGGTCTTGGGTACTCTGGCAGTAGCGAACTCTATTGCCCTTCCACTGAAGTCAAATCCTGTATAGCCGGTAAATCCTTCATCTCTTAAATACTCGGCCAACTGCCCAGTGCCGCATCCTATTTCGAGAATCTTACTTGCTCGCTCTTTGCGCAAGAAAACTATTACCTGAGTCCAATGAACAAAGTAATATGACTCTTTATAGTGAACCTGAAAGCCAATATCTCCTTTAAAATGTTTATCATAATATTCAGCATCTTTTTCTTTTCGCATAAATTATTCAAATATGATTTTCTCAATCCGATCCAGTTGCTTCTGATAGGTGTTATCCATAGCAATTGCAATTCGTGAATCTCTTAAGGAATCACTATTCCAATATTCGATTTCCTGTACAACATTGTTAAAAAGCGCAATATACTCGTCGTTATTACTAGACATCATGATGAGTCCATCCTCTGACAAATTAACAAACTCAGCCGTAAAGGTCGCTACAATCATCTTTCCCGACCCCAAATATTCCATCATTTTGTGAGGATTAGCGGCTTGATTATCATAATAAATTTCCTGATATGCTACTAACAAAACATCCGCCGAAACTTGATATCGAATTAGTACTTCAGATTTCAATCTACCAACAAAATAAGTGTTATCACAAGACTGGATATTCTTCTTCGCTAGATTTTGATCAGCATTCTGAGTAAATAAATTTGCGTTTGGGCCAACAAAGATAAAATCAATTTCTGGGTTTTCTAGAATAACGCGATGTACCAAAACCCAATCAATAAAGGGGATAGCCAGATTTCCAGCATATAGTGCTTTTATTTTTGATTTTCCGGGAAGTCTTACGGGAGTGTTGTCAATGATCTGATTATTAAAACCATGATTGATCTTAAATACCTTTGAATTACACTTAAGCAGACGTTTTTTTATCAATTCAGTTGTGCAAAAACAATAATCTGCAGTTTGAGCGGCTTTTTCTGTTTGAAAGTCTTGGTTCAAATCAACGATATGGCTGATCTTTAGGACACTCTCGGGTAAAGTAGAGAAGTCAAAAAATACTGAATTGTCGAAAGACCAAACTACATTATATTTAATCTTACAGAGTTTTTGAAGTTGCTCGAACTGTTTACGCATAAAGTATTTCTGAAGAAATGAAGGGTAGTAACGTAAACCTTTCGGGAAACCTTGATAGGATATAGTGAAAACATTTTCGAAATCTGTTTTTTGTACGGTGTATTGATCTGATGGAGGCCCTAAAAAAAAGACTTGATTTCCTCTCTTGGCAAGGTGAGCAGCATAATGGTGTTTGGATACAAATATGTGATCCCATGGTTCAGTAGATACAATTAGGATATTTTTAAAAACCAATTGCATTAATTTTTGCTAACCAACAAATTATAAATGTCCCAAACCTTATTCATCTCTGAATTTCTATCGACCAAGGCAAGCCACTCTTTAGTGACCGTTCTTCTTTCGTGAGTTTTTGATCGTGTTATTAACTGAGCAAGTTCATGCTCGTTCCAAAAAGAAAGCTGAATTACATTATCTTCAAAGATATCTTTATCATAGTTAAGCGGCCCAAGAATTACACTTGCCCCACAAGCCATTGCTTCCATCGCAGATACTGGGCTACCGTCAGAAAGAGGAGTCATCACTACCAACGTGGCACGTTTGTATAATTCAAATATTTGCTCTTGCCCTAACTTGGGAAGAAAAATAAAATGAGCATCATGAATGGAGTCCATAATACTTTCAAGCTTTTTCTGATACTGAAAATCACCACCATCCTTTCCTACAAAGACCATATTATATTTTAATTTGATTTCAATCGGTAGTAATTCGATAGCCTTTAAGCATAATTCATGGTTATACAATGGCTTAATATAGCGCGGAAATAAAATATGTGGCTTATTTTCACTTAACGGATAAAAAGTTGAAGTGTCATCAAGTAACCGATGCAGATCAATACCGGTTCGTACTAGAGTCATCCTTTTATTTCGTTCGGAAAATTTCATAATGGAATCTAATTGATGTCGGGATGTGCCAGTAATCCAATCTGCTAGTTGAAACGCCATTTTATAGATTGGCGCTACTAAACAATTTATCGCTGATCGTTTCTTAAAGAATTCCGGTATGGTCTTTAGAACATCTGTGCCTCGACTTGTAATGACCATGGGCACTCCAAAATATTTTCTAAAAAAACACCAAAGTGCATTGGGCTCCGCATAAAGAATATGAATACAATCAATTTTATATACATTAATTATTCTCTTTATCCTAAATGCCGTATAGAGTGTTCTATAAAATCGAACAATTGAAAAATCTTCTATGTAGCCGACTGAATTAATATCCTGATCTGAAAATATTTCCAGTCTCTTATAATGTACTTTTCTGGAGAGAATGAAAATATTAACATTCTCAAAGCTCCTAAACCAAGTAAACCACTTTTGATCGTGAATGGAATTAGGATCAGCCAAATAAAGAACATTCATTATATAGAAGAAAAGATTTTTAAAGTCCCACTTACAATTCCAATCTTCAATAATTTATTATATTATAAGGGAATAGGTTTGAGAGAAAAATACAGTTTACAATGTCGATCTGCTATTCTATCCCAAGATAATTCGTTCTGAGCAAAGTCGTATGCAGCCCTACCCATTTCTTTCTGGACTTGACTATTTTGCAAAATTAGTATTATCTTCTCTGCAATTTGAGAAGGTGAACTTGGTTCTACCAAAAAGCCTGTTACGCCATCAATAACAACCTCTGATAAGCTTCCAACACGTGATGCGATAACAGGCCTGGAGTAAGAATAAGCAACGGGAATAACTCCACTTTGAGTTGCTTCAATGTATGGTAATACAACTAATCCGGCTTTTTGAAAGTATTGACCAGCTTCTTCTAGTGATACTCTTCTATTCACGACGACAAATTTTTCAATATGTTTGATTCGTGCAACATACTTCTGGATATCGTCACCAGCACCAACAATATAAAAAGTTGCTCGGGGATTTATCTCACATACCATATTTGCTGCCTCAATAAAATATTCAAGTCCTTTGTAGGCCCAGATTCGTCCAAAAAAAAGAACCATATTCCTATCTTGATCAACTTGGGCACGTTGGAAATTCCTATAGATATTAAAATTGCCATGAGGTATGCAAACAATACTTTCACCTGATATTTTATACGTTCGTTCCAGAAGAGTTTTCAGATATTCTCCATGAACGATATATCTTTTTGTAAAATACTTACCTATAAGTTTAACTACCGAATCATCAATTTTATGGGATAATTCATCGCCAACATGCTGCACAGGATCGTGAATGGTATTGACAATCCTAGTTCTAAACGGCTTCAATAATAATATCCAATAAAATAATCGGTGACCATTGGCTTGTATGTGTAGTATTTCGGGTTTGTACTTCCACAATTTAAACAAGATGTGGAGAAGCATTTTGAAGTTCGCTCTTATACTTTTATAGAAGACTACCTCAAATGATTCGAACTTTACCAGGGGGTCTATTAACGCAACATGTCTCTTTGTCAGTCGATGATTTGTCGGGAGCATTAAAATAGTATCACAATGACTTGAGAGCGCATTTGCAAGCTGAATCATATATTCAGGCCATTGTGTCGAAAAAAGAAATACTTTCATGAAACTTGCTCAAATGGTCCAAACCCTTGTTTATGACCAGATGGCCTTTTTATATAATACCGGGGAGGTTCATAGTGATGCTCGGATATAAAGGGTCTTTCAAAAAGATCTAAATTTTGATCCTTCCTAATAAAGAATGCATTGCATCCGGTAAAGTCACAACCAATCAACTCATAACCTTTCTGTCTGCCAAGTCCTTCTAATGATTTCAAAGATGCACCAAAGTAACTGGATTGATCCCAGGAATGCTTTTCATTATAGGTCATTACCCAGCCAAGTGAAGCAGGGAACGTAGCATTATATTCAATACAAACTACTCGCGGGTAATAATTTCTTATAGCATCCCAAATCCAGTAATCATTGCCATCCAAATCAATTGAAAGAAAATCAAATTCCTTAGGCACCCTATTCTCCTCAAAAATTGTTTCAATATTTTCCCTACTAATCCATCGATGTGTAAAAGTCAATTTTCCTTCATCATGTAAAAATTTGAATTTATTCGAGATAAACCGCTTTGATGGTTCACTACCTCCTATCCACAAACCAGTCCAGTTTTTAACCAGTAATAAGGTTGAATTATTCTTTACCCCGTGAACTCCAAACTCAACAAAATATTTGTTTGTTAATCCTATTCGATTAAATATTTCTTCGATAATGCCATCCTCACCATTTTGGGTAAAAACACTTCTGTGGTAGTGTGTAATTTTTTTGGATCCGGAATACGCTTTATTCTGAAATAGATTCTTTTGTAGATACTCATCAATCTGAATATTTGTACACACATCCTTGATTCGAGCTACTTCCTGATTAATAACTTCGATTGAAGTTGTGCCCAATAAAGAAGAAATATTACGTCTTAGAAGATTAAAATATTTTCTCATTAGTTGTTATCTAAATGCAACTATTAATCCGATTTTCTCGCGACCATTTTGATGAACTTTAAAATCATTGGCAAATAATGTTTGAACAATTGTTACAGGCAGTCTCTCATGCCATTCAATAATAAATCCAAAAACCTCTTTGGGAATACCATTCTGCGCCAACGATTCGAAAATCTGAAACTCTGCTCCCTCACAGTCCATTTTTACAAAAATTGGATAGTCTTTATTCACCTTTAATATTTCATCAAGAACACCATGCGTCTCCTTTAATTCAATTCTTTCTCCCTTGGTATCCTTATTAATACTAGTATTCTTTCCTTTTAAAGTAGATGAATAAGAAATAACTATACTCTTATCCTCCTTTGAGAGACCAAAATTGAATGTACTAATTTTAGATGCGGACTGAGGGTTCAATGAGAAATTGAATTGGGCATCCTCATAGGTTGGTTTAAATGGTTCAAACCCAAATACTTTATTAACCTTAGGATTGAACGCAAAATACAAACTGGCAAAGCCTACATTCATTCCAATATCCACTACATTAAAATTCTCCCGAACAATTACGTTATAGCAACCGCCAATAAATATTTCATTAATAATAGAAATCTCTTCGGAGGTTGTAATTCTAAGTTTTACACCGTCTATAGTGTAAAATAAATTTTCATTAACATTTTGAATTGCTCCATAGTGTAATAGTCTTTTAAATATTGACAGACGTTCGACAATAAATGCATGTTGGCTTCGGCTAAAATTTATATCACATCCTTTTACAATAAAGCTTGATTTGTTAAGAGTGACTAATCGTCCAAACCTGTTTATCTCAGCAATTTTTTTGACAAATGAATCCTTTGCCGTATGGTAAATCCATTTTTGCCTTTGACGATATAAAAAATGCACAGGAGTAATCAATTAGAAAAAATTTGATGTTCAGAATATATAAAAGTCTGAGATTTAGGGATAGTTTTACCCGTATTAAAAAAATCCCCCTCCTCTACTTCAAAATGGAATCCCTGATGAATATAATCAACCACAATACCATTCAATGTGATATAAAATGTCAGGTAGTACTTTCCGCTGCCCAAACTAAATTTGAGAATTCTTAAACTTATAATCTTAAATTCTTTATTCAATTTACTTACTACGGCATCTGAGCTAAACCAACCAACACGCATATCCTGTTCAGTATCAATCGCAAAATCAATTCGGAATGACCCTTCATCCAAACGGATATTTCGGTTGAATTGTATTTCAAAAATTAATTCACCACCTGTTCTGGCAATGCTTATGGGTAAACCAAGATCATTTACCATTCGTATTTCCTCAACTTTAAATTTTCCGGAACCTTTTCTTAAATCCAGGTTAATTAATGAAGCCCCATTACTGATCCCACATTTAGCCTGACTGATATAGGAACTGATTACATCATCGACTTGACCAATAACAATTAATTCGCCTTGTTTCAGCAAAACACCCCGTTTACATAATTGTGAAACAGCCGCCAGATTATGGCTCACAAATAGAATGGTCCTGCCTTCTCCTTTACTCACCTCATCCATCTTCCCCAAGCACTTCTTCTGAAACTCGGCATCTCCAACAGCCAGTACTTCATCAACAATTAGAATTTCCGGTTCAAGGTGGGCGGCTACGGAAAAGGCCAAGCGAACTTTCATGCCACTACTATAATGTTTGACCGGTGTATCAAGAAATTTTTCCACTCCGCTGAAGTCCACAATCTGGTCGAACTTGGTTTTGATCTCGCTGCGCTTCATGCCGAGGATGGTACCGTTCAAGTAAATGTTTTCCCGGCCAGTCAGTTCCTGATGAAACCCTGTCCCTACTTCCAACAGCGAAGACACACGACCATTAATTTCAAACCGCCCTGTGCTCGGATGGGTGATACGTGACAGGATTTTCAGCAACGTACTTTTACCTGCGCCATTGCGACCGATAATGCCTACGGCTTCTCCCTGCTTCACTTCAAAGTTGATATCACGCAAAGCCCAAAATTCTTCTTCGGATCTTGCGCTATTGCCAAATAAGATTTTAAGTTTATTTGAAACAGACCCTCTCAAATCTCCGGTCTTCTGATGACCAATGATATATTTTTTCCCCAGGCCTTCCACCCTTAATGCTATATCGCTCATACTATATCAGCCATTATACTCTCAACACGGCGGAAATAAAACAGTCCCGTGACAAATAGCACCACGATTACCGTCATGGAAATGTAGAAATACACATCAGGAACATCTCCTCCAAATAGACTCCATCGGAAGCCTTGAATCACTCCGGCCATTGGGTTCAGGTTATAGATAAACTGGTATTTCTCCGGAACCAACCGGGCAGGATAAGCCACAGGGGTGGCATACAAGCCAAACTGAACAATAAATGGCACTACATGTTGAAAATCCCGGTAGCGGATGGTTAATGCACTCAGCCATATTCCGACTGCAAGGGCAGCAACAATATTCAGAATGATAAACAACGGCGCAAACATGATCTGCATTGGCGGCACGTATCGGTAGTAAATCATCAGGATGAGTAAAAACACCAACGCTACACCGAAATCCACAAATCCTACCATAGCCTTGCTGAGTGGTATGACCAATCTTGGAAAGTAAATTTTCTTGATCATTTCCTGTGCGCCAATGATACTGGTGCCAGATTGATTTAACACAAAACCAAAATAAGTCCACATGGAAATACCACTTATGGCGAACAAGGGGTATGGAATACTGCCTGTATCCACTTTAACTGCCATGCCAAACACAAGGATGAAAATAACCAGTGTCGCCAATGGCTGAAGCAGCGCCCAGGAAAATCCCATGAATGTCTGAGCATATCGAACCCGTAAATCCCTATACGCAAGAACAACAAATAAATCCCAGTAGGCCGCTAATTCCCGCCAATTTAGTCGGAAAGAACTATGCTTTGCATCAACAACTATCCTGGCCATTACTATATTTTACTGGTTGATTTATTTTGACAATTACTCATGGCTTCGCCACGTCAATTACATATAACAATAAATGTGATTAGGCAATTATCACGGTTAATTGCGGCAAAATTACTCTTAAATGCATTTTTAAGAAATGATTGATGGTTTATCTTACTGTGGTTAAAATTGAATTTTTTTCTCCCATTTGTCCTCAATCCTTATTCATTATGCCTCTATCAACCATGTTTAATATTCCTATAGTCTTAAAATTTTATGTTCCGTCAAATTATTCATTATCATATCGAGAATACTTAACTTGGCTCAAAATATTCTTTGGCAGAACACTATGAGTCACTTATCTAAACTTGACGAAATCGACAAGAAAATCCTGGAGATTCTTCAGGCTCGCGCAAAAATCACCAATGCCAAACTTTCCGAGGAAATAGGCCTTTCTCCTGCCCCTACTCTGGAAAGGGTGAAAAAGCTGGAACAACTGGGGATTATTGCCAGTTATCATGCCAAGCTCAACATAGAGAAAATTGGGCTGGGAGTAACCACATTTGTCCTTGCCACGCTCAACGGACACAACAAGGCGAATATCGAAGCATTTGTCGAAGAGATCAATAAAGTTCCGGAAGTGATCGAGTGCCACCACATTACAGGCGCCGGTGATTTTATTCTGAAGGTAGTTACACGCGATATTTCAACCTATCAAAAACTGATGCTGGAAAAGGTAAGTGATATTAAACAAATCAATAATATGCAATCGATGGTCGTG
>JBGSYX010000495.1:0-41814 GCA_041750735.1 Cyclobacteriaceae bacterium | reverse complement strand
TTTGATGGTTTACTTAAATACCTCTTCATTTATTAGGATTAATTGACACTAAATTCCCGGGTACTGATGATCGGTTCATCGACAACCTTAATCTCAGCTTCCATGCGGTAGTTGCCTTTTTCTGTTGGGGTGGAAATTGAAAATTCTATTATTCTCTTCTGCAATTCATTCAATTGAATCGCTGCCGATTGCAGGCTTATCAATTGCTGGTCTTTCCATATCGAAAGCCTTACCGAATCGATGAAAACTTCATAGGTATCATTAATCAGATACACCGGAACGACTATTTCCTGACCAGATTTCAACGACTTCTCCCACATTTCTACCATTAATCCAACTGGCGAAAAGGCCATTTTCATATGTTGATAGAAATGTGGCTCAAATGTTAGCTGACCTATGTTAGTGAAATTGTCGCTTGTATATCCAAAAGGTTTTTCCGCTCGCGAATAGCCCAGACCACAAAAATGCATCACAGCAGCGGCATTGCGATGGCAGCGCCAATACTCGGTCAATATGGCCAAGGTTTTGGCATATACTTCAAAACGAATTTCAGTTGTTGTGTCTTCGGGGAAGACATTTTTATATACCCATTGTGTCAGATGCGTCGGAGAACCATCGCGGTTGAGCCATAGCCAGCCATACTCATTTATAATCACTGGATTTGTATATGGTTTTCCATCGGTGGGAGGCGACCATTCATTTGGGTCGTTGCGCGGCTCAAGCGGTTCGGCATGATGGAGTAACTCTTTCAAATAGCCATCTTTTCCGGGTATTTGTCCCATATATTTGGTAAAAAGGTAGGGATGTGATTCGATGGCATCACTTTCTCTGGCAGGTGCGGCCCAGCCATTGTCCCATGGTCGGTTTGATAAATCCAGGTATCGGACCATTTCGAAGGCTTTTGCAGTAGTGTCGTTTACTGATTCATTTTGCGCATCCCAAACTACCACGGACGGATGATTCCAGCGCTCACGCATCCAAACGGCATACTCTGCTGCCATTTGTTGGGCAGTAATTTTACCCATCAAATTTTCAAAACCTCCTTTACCACCGGTCCATATAGGATATTCATCCTGTACTAAAAAACCTAAGCTATCGGCAATTTCGTACCAACGTTCTGGCGGGAACCCTATACAGTATCGGATACTATTCCACTTTAACTCTTTAAACCGGGAATGCAAAAGTGTTGCCCATTCTGAATCCCATGGATAGTTTTTCCTTTCCCTATCTTCAAAAAACCGGAAAATACAAACATTGGTACCACGCATAAAATACGGTTTCCCATTCAGCAGGAACACTCCGCTGTCCTTACTTGCCTCAAAACTGCGCATCCCAAAACGAGTAGTCAAGTTATCACCTGAAGTGCGTAGTTCCAGATCATACAGAAAAGGTGATTCGGGCGACCACAACTGGCAGCCAGGTATTTTCAACTTAAAATCAATTTTCGAATCGGTCAATTGTTCCTGATCGACCACTCCTTCGGCAACCACTTTCTTTGAAACTGCTTCTCGCACAGAGTATGAAACCTCATGGGTTTCGGCTGGCTTTTCTGACTGAATTTCGGCCACAACCCGAAGTTCCTGACTATTGATATCCGGCACGGTTTGCACATTAGCGATAAATGGCCCATTGGAAACAATAAGTTTCACATCATCATAAATGCCCGGTGTATATTTTATTTTTTCGAAGTCGCCGCCATGAGTAACGGTATCAGGCAAATTGTTGCGGCAGCCAACGGCTATGAGCAGCTCATTCTCTTTGTTTTCCTTGTTCAGAAAGGGCTTAAGGTTGAACAGCGATGGAGTAAAACTGTATACATTATCGCCAACAAATTGCCCGTTCAGAAAAACACGGGTGTGATATGCCGACTTGTTTATTTTCAACTGTACGACTTCCGAATCTGGATTTTCGATCGTAACACTCCGCTTGTACCAATACACTGCGCTGTTGTAAGCGGTATCCTGATCGTCGACTGTGGGAGCGGCCAGTTCTACCAGGCCCGGCACTTCAATTTGGGCCGGAAAAATGGTCGGGGTTTGACTGATTGAATCGGTTTTGGCGATCTGCCAGAGACCGTTCAAACTGATTTCCTGACGAGGGACTTGCGGGTGACTGCATCCAAAAAGGCAAAGCACCATGGAAAGATAGAGTATTATTTTTTTCATAATCAGGGATTGATTTTAGATCTTACCAGATAATCAGCGCCATACAATGCAGCCGAGTCAGGGTTTTTCGCTTCTACGAGTTTTACTTTTCCCCAAGGAGTCCAGGCCAACTGATTCACTTTTTCCTGAAGGGCAGGAAGAATTATGGACGAACTTTTCATAATGCCGCCACTCAGGATAATCATTTCCGGATCGAAAGCATGGATCATGGTAATGATGCCGGCAGACCATACCGAGAGACAATGGGCAAGGACTTCTTTGGCTACTTTATCATTGGCAATGGCATGATGAAAAAGGGCTTTAAAATCCAGAATATTCTCATTTTTCATGGAACTGGCATAGAACTCCGGATGCTCTTTCAATAAGGAGGGAAGCCGCCAGGTTGAGGCTTCCGCTTCTACACATCCTTTTCCTCCGCATGTGCAGGCCGCGCCTTTGTGATCCACAATAAAATGTCCACCAAGGTTTCCAGCCTGGAAGTGTTTGCCTACAAATAATTCGCCCGCCACCAACACTGCCGTGCCAATGCCAGTGCCCATTGTTACCATTACCAGATCTGAACAACCCTGCCCAGCACCATATTGCCACTCGCCCAGCAGAGCCATTCGTGCATCATTCATCGCAAACAAGGGCCAACCCCATTTCTGCTGTGCCCAACCTACCAGATCGATCTGCGGTGCATCGTTGTATTTCTGGTTAGTTGACAAAATGCGATGTTTATCGGAATCGACCAACCCCGCAAATGAAAAGCCGATACCGAGCACATCCTGATAATTAAGTTGATTGATTAAAAGTATTGAATCTATAGATCGCTCAATTTCAGGGAGTTGTGATTTCAATCCTGTCGCAGATTGGGCACTTATTTCTATACGGTCTATCAGCCGACCGTCATTCATTAGTCCAATCTTTATAATCGTTCCTCCTAAATCAATGGCAATGGTTTGCTTCATCTTTCCCAGGATTTTCTTTTGCTATCGATATTTCTGTGAACAGACATCAGTAGGTTATCTCTTCTGATTCTTAGCTTCGCCGAATACCTTTTCCAGTTCTTCTAAACTTTTGCCCTTTGTTTCCGGTAGTTTGAAAATCGCAAATAGCAGGAGCAATATGCTCATCACATTAAAGAAGAGAAAAGACGTTCCTCCACCCAGCCTGTTCAGCATCACAGGAAAAAGAAGGATAAGAAAGAAGTTGGTGATCCATAAGCCGAACACCGCAACCGACATGGCTTTGCTTCTGAGCTTATTAGGGAATATCTCGGAAACCAGCACCCATGTGATCGGCCCCAATGAAGCAGCAAACGAGGCTATGTATGCTAGAATACACACAAGGATCAAAATACCTTCGAATCGATCGAGATAGAAGGCGCCGGTGATGATACTGAGCGAGGTTATCATGCCTATGACACCGCCTATGAGCAATTTTTTCCTGCCCAGCTTGTCGATCCAAACCATGGCAACAATGGTAAACAGCAAATTAATTCCTCCTACCAATGCTGTCTGCAATATGGCACTGTTTGTAGAGTCGCCTATGCTTTTAAAAATCAGTGGCGCATAGTACATGATGGAATTGATGCCGGTGATCTGACTAAAAACGGCCAATAGGACGCCAACCCAAAGTATCGGCCTCATCTTCTTCGAAAACACTTCACGATATGAGCCCTGGTCAGATTCATTGGCAATGGCCTTCTGGATGGTAGCCAATTCAATCTGCGCTATTTTGAGCCCGTTGATTTTTTCGAGTATTGAAAGACTCTTTTCAGAGAAACCATTACTGACTAGCCAACGGGGACTTTCCGGTGCGAAGAATAACGTGACAAAAAACAAGAGTGCCGGCAAGCTCATTACTGCAAGCATCCAACGCCAGTTGTTTGGTCCGGCATCGCTTAATAGCACATTTGAAATAAATGCCAACAGGATACCAATTACGATAGCCAACTGGTTCAACGAAACAAGTCGTCCGCGATGTGCCGCCGGGGATATCTCCGAAATGTACATAGGTGAAAGCATCGAGGCACCTCCTACAGCAATGCCACCAATAATTCTGAAAGAAATGAAAATCCATAGTTCATGTGCCAATGCAGATCCGATAGCTGAAATAAAGAAAAGCAACGCCGCGACCATCAAGGTCTTTTTCCTTCCAAATACATCACCGGGTTTGCCAGCTGATATTACTCCAAGGATACATCCAAAAAGCAAACTGCTGACGGTCCAACCCAAACCAATATCGCTAAGCCCGAAATAGGGCTGAATAAAAGGCGTGGTACCGGAAATTACTGCTGTATCGAAACCGAATAAAAGTCCGCCGAGTGCAGCGACAATGGATATAAGGATGACGTATCCCTTCATATTTCTTCAGATTAATAGTATCAAATACCATGTAACAAGACAACATCAAATTCTTGAAACGTGTGTCCTGATACTCGTTATTATTTTAATGCAGGTTTTCCATCCACTTCCACCAATCGGGCTGAGAAACCATTTAATGCAATTTCTTCGTAATCGTGCCCGGCATCCGATGGCCAGCAAGCTCCGACAATGAGTTTTTCGTCGCCAATATTCGCCAGCCGGTGAGCAACTTCGCCACCGATGTAGTGCAGGCTCCCGGGGTAAACTTCTTCGGCCCAGGTCTTCCGCTTGCGATCCATCATTATCAGCATGCCTTTTCCCTGTATCCCCCAATAGAACTCAGCGCGGTTTCCCTGCGCATGAAAGTGGCCTTTGGTCATGAAATATTCACTGCCGACTTTTCCTGGATAAATGGTTGATACGCCAAAGAACAATCCTCCAGCTGTACCTTCCGCTACAGGCAGCCAGGCCTGAACGGTATAAGCCAATCGTTCATGATCCATTTCCAAATACGCCTTTTGATCCAGAAATATCCCGGGGATATCCTTGATTTTGCGGGTTTGGTTTATTACCGGATCCCCAGTCATGTTGTAATTCGTAAGATTCAGTTCGACTGGAGATTTCAGTATTTCAAAATGCTTCATTTGTTCATGGGATTTAAGCTGAAATATTTGTAATCATTCATCAAGCCAACTCTCAGGAATCTTCGGCTTACCACAGGTTTTCCATTTTCAGGAGTATATTCCGCAACCAACGTGCAGCCACCGGCTTCTGTTGGCAAAACTAGCGAAACAGGAAGATCAGTTCGTATAAATGATTCCAGCTTTACCGGAAAGGTCTGTTCCGAGACACTTTTCCCTTTGTTGTCAAGCAAACTGAGTTTGACAGAACCATTCGATGGTTTGTTGAGATTGTTGATGCCAACCAGGTTAAAAAGTAATTGTGCCCCGGGCTGTTGAGGTTCCTTCATTCTCACATAACGTTCATCAGCCAGGTTGATAAAGGTTCCTGCAGGTGCAAAGGCATGTTGCAACCAATCCAGCGTGGCTGTCGGCTTCAGGTCTTTTACGTTTCCGGCAAACCAGTCGCCAGTATATCCATAATTGTTGGTCAGATAGCAGAATGCCAGCACTCCGGCTATGTTAGGATTGGTACGCAGCCATTCGGTTTCCAATTGCATCCAATATGCCTGCAATTCCCAATTTTGTTCTGGCGTCGAGTTTTTACCCAGATAATGCTCGAAAACCTCTACAGTCAATTTGCTTGGCGAGCCATTTCTCCAAAGCCATATCCAACCGTATTCATTGACCAGTTGGGCAGAACCTGAATTGTTCATCTCTTGATAAATTTTTGGATTGAAATCCAGGTCGCCCAAAGGATAAATGTCGCGGTTTGCTCCAGGTTGAAGCCAGTTTACAACGCCCTGATACGGATGTGGCTCATCCATTTCGTCCTGAACCATCTGATCGCCAGTCATGTATCCGGCATCCCAGACGCGGGTTGGATCAAGTTTTTTCAACTCAGGAATCAGGGCATTTCCGATATAATCGTCCCAATTTTCGTTGATTGCATCCCAGATAGCAATGCTTGGATGGTTACCATCGCTCCACACCCAGTCGGTATATTCCTTGCGGATCTGATCGTCCCAACCATGATTTTGCCAGTACAACCATTCATTCTGAAATAGCAGTCCGTATTCGTCAGCGATATCATACCAAAAATCAGGTGCAATGCCCACACATATGCGCATCATGTTCCAATTCAGTGTTTTTGGATGATCGACAAGTAGCTTTTTCACCCAGTCCTTGTCCCAAACCAGGTTACCGCAATCGGGATCTTCGAAAAATCGCTGGAGGGTCACATTCGTTCCTCGAAGAATGACCTTTTCTCCATTCAGGTAAAAGAATTTGCCTTTTCGTGTAAAGTCGCGCATCCCGAACTGCTTGCTCGTTTTGTCGGAAATGCTCTTGCCTGTTTTCAGTGACGCGGTGGCCATGTAGAGAAATGGCTTTTCGGGCGACCAATTGGTGAATTCAGACATGGGGATTTCAAGTTGGGTTTCTGTTAAATTGTCCCGTTTGGCATTGATTAGAATGCTTTTTGCTGCCACGACTTTTCCGCTCAGTTTTTCAAGTATCGTAACATCCATGGTAACAGAATCGCTCATGTCATCGCCGTAAAATATTTGTGACGGCTTGAAATTGCGAATCTGCGCTTTTATGGTCACGTTTTTGTTGGCTACTGAAGGTAAAACCAGCAATCGGTTCACCATAACATTTCCTGTAAATGAAAGAAGCACATCGTCCCAGATTCCTGGGAGATAATGTTCTTTCTCCTTATCTGTGCCGCCTGCAGCTTCAGAGGGCAGCCAGACCCGGTCGCCTACTTTGATCAGAATTTCGTTTTCCGAGCCGTATTTCAATGCTTTGGTAATCGGGAATTCAACCGGTGTATAACAAGCCATCGAGGTTCCTAAGTCGATACCATTTACATACACCTGAGTCACATACTGGCTCTTTCTAATAGTTATCATTCCCTCTTTGCCTTCCAGTTCCTTTGGAATAAATACCGATTTGCGGTACCAGCTGTACCGCGGCGTGTAGTCAATGTTATACAGGTTATGCTGATCTTTGGCTTCAACCTGGTCGGCACGTTTGAAAAATTTATCGTAGTCCTCGATCCTGGGTGTTGCCAGATGCACTAACCCGGGAACAGGAATTGTACGCGTATACTTTGAAGGTGGGAAGGCATTGACGGTTTGATCAAACTGCCAGATTCCGTTCAGATTGATAACAGTTCGCTCATCATTATCGGCAGCATTCACTAAAATCGATAAACTCATGAAGAGTGTGAGAAGAGGGTGTTTCATGATCATATTAAAAAGATTGTCTGCGGTTCATTAGAAAGGGATTATCAAGTTTCAGCTTCTGACTATTCAGAATCATTTCGGCCATAGTTTTGCCCATTTGGGCAAAGTCGGTTGATATAGTGGTAATCCCGGTAGCCACAATTCCCTTTAAAGGTGTTTCGTTATAGGACACTATTCCAATGTCTTTGCCCAATTCCACTGAATGATCGATGGCATGCCTTACCAAAAAATCCAGGTCTCGATCATCAACCACCACAAAACCATCGCCCCTATGGATCTCAAACGATTTTATATCATTGACAATTTCGAATGGAACCGGATATTGCCTGCAATAATCACGAAAGCCAGTCGCCAAATCCTTGAAATGCGATTTCTGATGCCGGATTACAAGGACCATTCGAGAATACTTGCTCACTGTGTCTGAGTTCTCCTTGAGGATACGATAAATATCAAGTTCAAAATCCTGACAGACATAGGGATAGAGGTCCTTATACTGTTTTCGGCCCTGGTCGAGGATATAGACTTTATTGGAAGGTAGTTTCCCAATTGTTATCATTGCATCGGGGTGATCGATGGGCATGATCACATATTCCGAATAGTCACCAATAGAACTATCAATGATGACCTGAAACATTTTCAAGTTATTGTGATGAAAAAAAATCTGCTCATTTCCATCTGTCTTCAACACTTCTTTGAAAGCATCATATAATTCCTCCTTGTAGGCCGTCAGGCGATCGAAGAGAAGCAGCACATTGTGACGGAAATCAGTGTTTTCATTCTGGATAAAATACCCTTTACCAACCTGAGAAGTAATAATCCCCTTCGCCTTCAGTTCATTATAGGCCATCAGAACGGTGTCCTGCGACAAGCCATATTGTGAGCACAATTTGTTTAGTGATGGAATTTTATCGCCTTTCTTCAGCTCACCGGCTTTAATCTTTTGTTGAACAGCATCGATAATCTGCCGGTACTTAGGCACCGACATATTTTCCTCAAACTGAATATTGATCTGGCTTCGCATATACCAACCTCTGGGTAGTACTATGCAAATATACAATTGTTTTCATAATTGAAATACAGAATGATATAATTTTCTACCCACCACTGAAAGTAACTGGACGCGTAAAAGGCAGGTTAAAGCTAAATAAGGAACTCCTGATCGAGCAACTCGATAAAAAGAATATTCAACTTGTAGTGAAGGATAGGGGATGGATTTTTTGTAACTCTATTTATCTCAGCGTGCAAAAAGAATTTAATTTTTCTCAGCATGACTTTTTAGTCAACCAGCCTACCAAAAAACAATCAAAAGAGTAACAGCAATAATTACTATGAAAACTGTAATGATCTTGAGATTCTCTCTGCGTCTATCCTTTTGCAATTTTGAACGTAGAAATTCTAGGCTCGCGTCGTCAGATATTTTGAATTCCAGAAAGTACTTGTTTTTAGGGAATGCTTGACGGCCGCCACCATATGTTTGGCGATCGGCAAGCAATTCCTTGTTTTGCTTATGTGATATTTGAGCACTCCTTGAAAAACCTATTCCTGCTCCCATTTAAACTAATTTAAAATACTAGTACGATTACTTCATACTCCATGAAAACTTTTAGATAGCAATTTCATTTCACCATCGGTAAAATCCCAGCAGTCTTGAGCTCTATAGCGTATAGTCCCGACCGGCAGGTCATAAAGAGTATTTTGCCATCTTTTCCACCCCACGCAATGTTAGCAGGAATTTCAGGTGGGGCTATGGTGCCAAGGTGTTCGCCTTTCGGGCTTATCACCAACACTCCGCCGGGGCCGGTGAAGTAACAATTTCCTTTCGAATCAACCTTAATACCATCTGGCCCACCATTACCCTTTAATTCCGAAGCATCGAAAAATAGTTTCTTCTCGATTACCGTTCCATCCACACCCAGTTCATACCGATAATATAATTTGCGATTTCCATCAGAATCAGTCACATACAGATATGTCTCATCAGGTGAAAATGCCAGACCGTTCGGTAACTTCAGCGAATTATCGATAAGCACCAGGCTGCCGTTTTTCAACATGAAAACACCTTGAAAATCCATCTCTTTGGCAGGATCTTCCATGCCTTTGGACAAACCCCAAGGAGGGTCGGTGAAAAATATGACACCGTCTGACCTCACAACCACATCATTCGGACTATTCAATCGCTTGCCTCCATATTGCCGGGCCAGTGGAACATAGTTACCAGCCCGGTCTGCTTTGAGAACCTGCCTTGCTCCATGTTGACAAATGATGAGATTTCCAGATCGATCGAAGGTAAGTCCATTGCTTCTTTGCCCGGTTATATCATCTTCCGATCCAACAAAGCCGCTGTTTTCCAGGTAAACGCTCACGCCTTGCCCGGGCGCATATTTCATGATTTTATTGGTTGGAATATCACTGAAAAGCAGATATCCGTCCGTATGCCATACCGGTCCTTCAGTAAATTGAAATCCATCCGCTAGCTTTTCGATTTTCGATTCCTTAGCTGCGATGGAGTTCATGGTATTCTTCAGGATGATAACCTCGCCAACTGATTGGGCGCATGCACTAACACTTGCAACTACCCAGGTGAGTAAGAAAAAAAACTGTCTAAAATCCATAGCGTTGTGGTATTGTAGTTATTACTTGACTAAAAGTAAAAAAGGGAACTGCCACTTAAAACAATTCCCTTTCAAAATATTTTGCGATACTCATTCAGCGCTAAACAAGCGGAATTTTTCGTCTAGCTTTTCTTTCGGTGTCTTCTCACCTGATACGATAAGTATGCGATGTTTCCACGTTACTGATGTACCTGTCTCCAATTTAAAATTCAGTTCTTCTTTTCCGTTGCTGAATACACTTTGTCCCAAAGGATTAGCGGCAAAAAGCCCATACGTCCTTGCGTGCCAGTAAGTAGGATATCCGACATTTGATGGGTGGTCAAAGACTACGAGCGAAATATCTTCATCGCCGATAGTGCTTGTAAGGTTCACCCAATCAGCGCGCTTTGCCCATACATCCCCACCGGTGACACCGTGACTGTTGAGGTACATTCCGTTGACGCCTTCATTGTTGAGTGTAGGTACTGCCGTCACTTTGCCTGATGCATCGGTGAATAATTCGGGTTTTTCGGATGGATGCTCCAGCGCCCTTGTTACCCTAATGCCCAGCACCCCTTCTTTATTATCCTTAAATTCCACAGCTTTATCACCGGCAGTCAATTTGGTAATACGGTCGATCGAACGCTCGTTGCCATCGGCACGAAATACAAACGTGGTGCTTTCAGTTAAAAGTGCCTCACCAGTTGGGGTGTTCCACAGCATCTTCACTTCCAGTACAGCCTGATCATCGCCATTTTGCATACTTACAATTTCCTGGTGAACAATGGTCCCATATTTATGCCTGTCTTCCAGGTCGATGGAGTCGGAATTGTTCCAGAAATCCAGACCATTTACATCCCCATAATTGAACCAAAGGCCTACATGGTGTGGGTGATCAATGCGTTCACCCGGTGTCGGTTCCAAAGGAAATCCACGGGTTATTTTTGTACCTCGCGATGTTTTTAATGGATATAATACAGGTTTCTTTATTGTATTTGGATAAATGTATGAAGTGAAAAGTTCGCCATCAACCATCACATCAACCTTGGTTTCTGCATCATTTCTTACCAATTGAATTTTCTCTGCCGGAGCTTTTACGCTTTCAGATACTTCTGCCTTTTTGGTCGAGCAGGCCGCGAAGTTGAATGATGCGATGATGATCATCATAGCTAATAAAACATTGTTATACTGCTTCATTTCATTTGTTTTTAGGGTGTTAATACAAATACTACGGCTGATGGATTTTTTACTATTCACGGCCTTCATTTTTCAGGCAGAACGATGAACATTATACTCCGGCAACCACTTCCTTTCAACAAAAATATAATAAATCGATGAGGGAAAAAATAATATGGAGTGAATGCACACGATTGCAAGTAATTATAGAAAAACACTTCTTCTCAATATTTTTCATCCGTGAAAAAGGCAATTATCTTCGCACCCAATATGAAAGAAATACAAACAGGTGCCAGCCTTGAACTCATCGAAGAGGTAACACCATCAAAGTGCGCGAGTGCCGTTGGCTCTGGTTTATTGGATGTTTACAGCACCCCTTCCATGATAGCCCTGATGGAAAAAACCTGCTATCAATGTTTGGAACAGTTCCTGGATGATCATGAATCATCAGTTGGCGGCGAGGTAAACATAAGGCATTTGAAGCCGACTGCCATTGGGCAAACGGTACGCTGCACAGCTGTCATCACGGCAGTTGCGGAGAAAAAGGTGACATTCGAAGTTCGGGTATTTGAAAATGACGCTCTGATAGGAAAGGGCACGCACACAAGGTTTGTGATTGATAAGGAGACTTATCTTAAAAGCATAAGCTAATCCGGCTTCCTCCCTGACAGTTGGATTCATGAAAAAAAGGTATATTTGAAGGTTAAAAATCTTATAAAGCATTGAATGTTAACCAGATTAAAGCGAAGATAGCAGAGTATAAGGCGCAGGGAAAAACGCTCTTTACCAGCTCTTCTTTTCAGACGCACAGCATTCCCCTGTTGCACATTCTCAGTGAGGCAGACCGCTCCATACCGATTTATTTCCTCAACACGGGCTTTCACTTCCCTGAGACCCTGGGGTTCAGAGATCAAATTGTCACGTTACTCGGCCTCAACCTGATAAATATACGGCCGGATACTCCTAAAATAATGCAACTCGATCCGGATGGAAAATTGCTTTTTAACTCCGATCCTGAGCATTGTTGCTATCTGAATAAAACCCAACCTATGGAACAGGTGATGCTACAGTACGACGTCTGGATCAATGGTATTCGCGGTGATCAGAATTCACATCGCAATACCATGCAGTCTGAGCAAACCGCGAAATATGGTATCATCCGGTTTCATCCTATACTCGACTGGACAAATAAGGATATTTACGATTATCGGAAGAAGTATAATCTGCCCGAGCACCCGCTTGATAGCAAAGGATATCTGAGTATTGGATGTGAGCCCTGCACCAGAAAACTGGATCCTGAAATGGATGAGCGTGAAGCACGATGGTACGGACTCAACAAAACAGAATGCGGATTGAATACAGACTTAGTAAAAAAATAATATGCGGATACTAATCACAGGCGGAGCCGGATATGTTGGCACGGTGCTGACAAAAAGCCTCGTCATGTTGCCAGAGGTAGAAAAGATTATAATTTACGATAATCTAAGCCGTAAGAATTCCAACCTGTTTCTTGGCGATAGGCTACCAAATTCAGAAAAAGTCCAGCTGGTTGTTGGTGATATACTCGACTCGAGAAAACTGAAAAGTGTCCTCGCTGATGTGGATGTAGTGTATCATCTGGCGGCCAGGGTAAGTACGCCCTTTGCCAATGTCGACGCGGATTTTCATGAGCAGGTCAATCACTGGGGCACAGCCGAACTTGTGAGTGCCATAGACGAAAGTAAAGTGAAAAAAATCATTTTTACGAGCAGCACATCGGTGTATAGTAATTCCGAAGACTTGATTAGCGAGGACGATCTACCGGAACCAAAGACATTTTATGGAATCTCAAAGTACCGGGCCGAAGAGCATGTAAAGCGCCTGATGAATACGCGCCAGACATTGATTTTGCGATGTGGTAATGTTTACGGCTATAGCCGTAGTATGCGGTTTGACGCAGTAATCAACCGGTTCATGTTTGATGCCAACTTCACAAAACGCATTCAGATTCATGGCAATGGCAGGCAATTCAGAGCTTTTATACACGTCAATGTGTTAGTAAAAGCGCTGATCGGTTGTCTGAATGATATCCCTGGAGGAATATATAATGTAGTCGATAAGAATATTCAGATACTGGAAATTGTAGATGTATTAAAAGAAATATACCCATCTCTCGAATTTATTTTCATCAATCAACACCTTGATCTGCGACAGATGCACGTGGATCCCTCCTCCCGACTCAGGCAATTTGTTGATTATGACAATCCCAAAATGCTTATTGAAGAATTAGCCGATTTTAAATCACGCTTTTCATTTTAGCATCTAAAAAGCCGTCTCTTCACAGTAAAATTTTCGATGAAATATATACGTGGGTCGCTTTTTAGGGTAAAGTACAGCCCAATCTTAAAGTAAATGTTAAGTTCAGTATCGTAATTGTCTGTATAATAACTTATTATGTGTCATTTTTTTGATTTGTGCGGAATATTTTTATTCGTATCTTTTCAAAATTAAATCCAGTGTTGCATACAGGTGTACGGCAGTCAGCCAGCCTATTAGGACTTAATTGGCAAAGGTCCTGTATTTCTTACATGAGGATTGATAATCAGGGATTACCACAATTGACATGGTTTACTATTATAAGTATCAATTATGTATTTTCGACCTTCAGTATAGTGTCTGATTTGAAGATTTTGAGAATAAAATATGAAATATTCATGGCTTTAAGCAGTACCAACGAGACACTTGGGGCGTAGCGGTCATGGTTACTAAAGAGATTTTTGGTCAATCAAAAGATATGATGCGAAATATAAATTCTAGAGCGCTTTTCATTGGGTTGATGATGATTTGTGCGATTTTTCTTTCAAGTGCGTCTCACGCTCAATGTGACATTAGCATAGAATCCAAAGTTGAAAAGCAATCCAGTGGCGCGAATTCCAATATTCTCCTGCGAGTGGACAAAGGAGCAGGTTCAATTGATTTCTATCTGATTGACTTAGAAAATCCTCACAATGGGCCCGTGATGAAGGAAACAAGATCTGCCTCAGCCCTGAAGGACGACTTTGTGGTTGTTTTTAACAATGTAAAACCCTCCTCATATACGATACAAGCTATCCAAAATCGCGATTGCCAGGTGTCTGTAGGCGGTGTTAAGGGTATAACTGTTTCAGCAAACTAACAGGTGTACATGATGAAAAAGCTATTTTTTATATTATCCCTGTTTCTTTCGAGCGGTTTAATAGCTGTTCAGAACGCGCAGGCTCAATGTCCCACCCTGGACCCTGCGGTTGGAACAAGCCCCATATTTGGTGCGGGGATCGAAGTATGCTATCAGGCTGGCGGCACAAGTGCTGACATTACTTTCACATTTTTGAACGATGGATCCGATTTTGACGGTTTTTTATTGTATGATTTAGCTAACAGTAGTTTCCTTCTCCCGGGACTGACACCGGTAGTTTATATTCACACTGGTAATGTTTGGGTAGTACAAAATGTGCCCGACCAGTTTCTTGGAAAAGATGCAAGTTATGTTTTCGCCAAATTGGGCTGTGGAACGTACGGAGGATTCGGAATCAATCTTGATCCGTCACAAGAATTGCTCATTACCGATAGTAATGTCACGATAACCAATAATACTCGTTGTATAGCGCCCTTTAATGGTGCTATAACAGTTCTTGCAACAGGTGGATATGGAAACTATACTTATTCATGGACAGGCCCTAATGGTTTTACGGCTTCAACAGCAACCATTTCCAGTCTTGAACCTGGCACTTACAGTGTCACCGTGGCCGACGGCCACAATTGTTCGTTCAGTAGAAATATTGATGTGGCAGATAATGCTATAAATCCTGTAGTTTCCTTCAGCGGGTTAAACGTCAGCGGACAGTACTGTGCCACAGATGCGGTAGTGATCCTGACGGGAAGTGAAGCTCCTGGCGGAACTTTTGCTGGACCCGGAATTACCGATCTTGGTAATGGCACTGCAAATTTTGACCCTGCATCAGCCGGAGTTGGCGGAAATATTGTTTATACCTATACTGATCCTTTGGGATGTACCGGCAGTGCAACTCTACCAGTGGTAGTCAATCCGATCCCTGCAACTCCAATTGCAACAAATACAGGTCCTGCTTGTGAAGGAGATAATATAACCCTCAGCACTCCGGCTGTTGTCGGCGCGACCTATGCCTGGACGGGACCTAATGGATTTTCTTCCAATCTCCAGAACCCTGTGATCAGCAACATCACTGCTGCCGGTGCAGGTGTTTATTCTGTAACCGTAACGTTGCTCGGCTGCCCGAGCCTTGCCGGTACTACCACCGTCGTGGTCAATCCGCTGCCTGCCACTCCGGTGGCTTCCAATGATGGCCCTGTTTGTGAAGGCGGTACCATTCAACTCACCACTCCTGCGGTCGGTGGAGCGACTTATGCATGGACCGGACCGAATGGATTTTCATCAAATCTCCAGAACCCTACAATCAACAATATCACTGCTGCCGGTGCCGGTGTTTATTCTGTCACCATCAGTAATGGAACTTGTTCCAGTTTGCCGGGAACCACCACCGTCGTTGTAAATCCGATCCCCGCCACACCCATTGCTTCCAACAGTGGACCGGTCTGCGAGGGCGGCAATGTGACCCTCAACACTCCCGATGTACCCGGCGCAATCTACGCCTGGACCGGACCCAATGGATTTTCTTCGAATTTACGCGAGCCAGTCATCGCCGTCATCACGGCTGCTGACGCTGGGGTTTTTTCTGTCACCGTAACATTGCTCGGCTGTCCGAGTGTTGCCGGAACAACCACTGTCGTGGTGAATCCAATCCCCGTTACTCCGGTAGCATCCAACGACGGACCTGTTTGTGAAGGCGGGAATGTAACCCTCAGCACTCCGGCTGTTGTCGGCGCTACCTACGCATGGACCGGACCTAATGGATTTTCTTCCAATCTCCAGAACCCTGTTATCAGCAACATCACTGCTGCCGGTGCAGGTGTTTATTCTGTAACCGTAACGTTGCTCGGCTGCCCGAGCCTTGCCGGTACTACTACCGTCGTGGTCAATCCCAAACCTGCTCCAATTACTATTGCTGGTAATATAAATCCTGCTTGCCAGGCTATTGGAGAAGTTTATAGTGTGGTTGGCGGCCAACCTGGCTCCACATATGCTTGGTCAGTGCCACTCGGTGCAACCATTGTAGGTGCATTCACTGGGCCTTCGATAATCGTTGATTTCGGATTAAATAACGGCAATGTAACCGTCATTGAACTATCTTCGACAGGGTGCCTTGGCGATCTTGCATCGCTGGCAGTGAATCTTCAGGCCTGTCCGTTTACTGCTGATTTTGTCACTGACCTGAATATTCAATGCATTGATGGAGCCATATTATTTACAGATGCCTCAGCTGCTCCAATAGGGACTACCTATTTATGGAACTTTGGCGCTGGCGCTTCACCAGCAACAGCTAATTCACAAGGTCCGCATTCGGTAACGTACAGCACAAGTGGCTTAAAATCCATAACCCTTACTATAACTGACGGGATTCTAACTGATCAGATAACAAAGAATATTACCATCAATGAACTTCCGACTGCTACCTTAAACGGTGGCGAAACGATCTGTCCGGGAGGAGCTGCATTATTAAATGTGGCACTGACCGGTGTCGGGCCATGGAGTTTTACCTATAATGATGGAAGTACGGATATTACGATTCCAATCAATGCATCACCATTCGCTCTCAATGTGAGTCCGGCCGCTTCCACAACTTATTCAGCCGTTGCAGTTTCTGATGCGTTGTGCAATGGAACAGTCTCAGGTAGCGCATTGATCGATGTAAGTCCAGCGAAGACAGTCACTATCCGGCTGGATTCCATAACCGGTTCGCCCAATACCCAGGTGAAAGTACCTGTTCGACTCATCGATTTTCAGGATTTTATTTCCATGCAATTTACTGTTCGGTGGGATCCGAATCTCCTAAGCTACAATTCGGTGCAGGACAACCTGCTTCCGGGGGCTTCATTCGGAGAAACCGGTGTCGCCAGCGGAACACTTAATGTCAGCTGGAATGCGCTTAACGACACGACTATAGCGGATAATACTGCGGTTTTTGCAATATCTTTTACTGTTGCCAATACAGTTTGTGATGATGCCGCTGTATCTGTGGATGGATCAGTGACGCCAATTGAAATTGCTGACGAAAACCTTTGCAATGCCAATGTCATTGTGATCAATGGAAATGTAGACATCCAATCAGTTGCTGCGATTTCAAGCAATGTTGGGAATTCGATTTGTTTTGGAGACCAGGCATTATTTACGGGGCTGCCGGGTGGAATGCCTCAGTATGATTTCTATTTAAATGGAGTATTGGCTCAAAGCGGAGCTAATAGTGTTTACCTCAATAACACACTTACAGATCAGGATTCTGTCAACGTAATAGTCCAGGATGCACAAGGATGTACCCTTGCGGCCAATGGCATTGTCATGAATGTGCAGCAACTCCAGATCACACCGACCATCACTGATATTACGGTCTGCGGCGGCACCGATGGTGCTATCGCTATTGCAGTAAGTGGCGGCTCGGGTGATTACTCCTATTTGTGGACGGGACCTTCCATTACTGTTCCAACTGCGCAGAATCAAACCAATCTTGGGCGTGGTTTCTATTCTGTCACGGTTATTGATAACGTAAGCGGTTGTAGAGAAATACTGGATATTGAATTGAAAGAACCCGTGAACTTCACGCTTTCTGCCACAAAATCGGATGTGACCAGTACTGGCGGTAATGACGGATCGATTAATCTGACGATAACTGGCGGAACCGGGCCTTTTACCATATTATGGACTGGTCCAAATGGTTTCACATCATCAAACTCAACTATTAATGGCCTGTTTGCTGGTACCTACACTGCCACAGTAAGGGATGATGGTGAAGGATGTACTGATGGTATTGCCGTTGAAATACTGCAACCACTCAATGCACTCATACTGAATGCTACTAAAACCGACGTTACCTCATGTGGCGCTATGGATGGTACTATCAACCTGATCATAAACGGTGGTAGTGGTAGTTACCTGATTTCCTGGATAGGCCCAAATTCATTCACATCCAATAACCAGAACTTGTCTGGTCTGGAAGGAGGATTGTACATTGCAACGGTGATTGATCAGGTCACTACACTTACAGCTCAATGGACCATGCAGGTAGACGAGCCGCAGAGTTTCAGCGCCTCAGCTACTGTTACTGATATTTCAACCTGCGGTGGAACGGATGGCAGCATCAATCTTAATGTGACCGGCGGATCTGGAAGTTTTGCATATTCCTGGAAAGACTTGAGCGGTCTGGGTTTCACTTCGGCCAGCGAAGACATTTCCAACCTTTCCGTTGGTTTATACCGAGTGGTGATTGCTGATAATATCACGGGTTGTATCGATTCACTTGAAGCCAGAGTTGGCCGTCCCGCGATTTGCGATCAGCCATGTGGACTACATGTTGAATCCACAACCAATAATACTTCATGTCCTGATACAGAGGATGGCGTCGCTGTGATCAACATTATTTCCGGCGGATCGGGCCCGGGCAATTATTACGTTAGTTTGGATTCCGGAAAAACTTTTGTTCCATTTGAAGGACAGGATATCACGGCTATCGCGGATCGCGGCCAGGGAAGCTATCTCTATATCGTGAAAGACACCGTGACCAGCTGTAGAGACACCACCATAGCCAATGTTGGCGTATCAACAAATTTAATGGCTAATATCTCTGTTGACGATGCCGGTTGTTTGGGAAATGATGGCACTATCACGTTCAATGTTTCAGGAGGCGTGGTTCCATTCGAGGTGGAACTTATCGATTCTGTCGGTAATGTGATGTCAAAATCAGGGACCGGTTTCTTCCAATTTATGAACCTGACGGCCGGAAGTTATTTCTATAGCGTGAGAGAACAATCAGGCTGTACCATAGTGGCATCAGACTCCATAGAACTCGGTATTGATTGCTCCTCTGGCTGCTCGGCGCTCATTGCATCTGCAAGAAATTTTGTAGATGCCACATGTGCTTCAGATCCAAATGGCCAGGCAATTATCGATGTAAAAGGCGGTTCGAGCCCATATGAGTACACTGTTGATGCCGTCAACTGGATTCCATTCATCTCCGGAAATGTGATCAACCAGCTTCCTCCGAATGGCACCTACAACATCTCGATAAGGCAGGATTCGGCTAATGCGACCTGCCGGACAGATGTCTCTGTGACCATTAATGGCCCTGCGGCAATTATTTTGACATCACCGATTTACACAACGACTAAGGCAAGCTGTAATATTAATGATGGCGCTGTTAAAGTTGGAAAGATTACAGGGGGCATTGTTCCCTATAACTACCAGGTAGATGGCTCTTTTGTAACTTTGCCAGCCGATTCGATTCTGACAGGACTTACTGCAGGCAACCACATCCTCACTGTACTTGATGCAGCAGGTTGCAGTGAAGATTTCACCTTCACAGTTGATTCTCCGGGAGCTATAATAGCCGATGTTACAGAAGTGCCGGTGAGTTGTACGTCTATTTTCCTGAAAGCTGGTATAAGGGTTGAAGTTGATTTGAAGGCAACTACATTACCAGGTCCTTTCGAGGCAATTATATCTACCACTGCCGATCCGGATAATGGCACAGTGTATCAGATTCCAGATAATGGTATCCGAACTATCCTTAACCTTGATAAGGACTTCTATAATGTCGTCGTTCGATCATCCCTCAATACAGGTTGTACCCATTCAGAAACGTTATCGGTATTTAGCGGTGCCTATCCTGTGAGCTTTGATATTATCGAATACGATACCATTGTGAGTTGCAAAAATGGCACCGGTTCCATTACGATAGGAAATGTAAAAGGTGATCCGGCTGCTCCGTTTATCGTTCAGCTTATCAGCGATCAGAATGTTATTCTCGATACGTATAATCTCACGATCTACGAATTGGAAGGAGGCTTTACCATCGACGAAAACAATTCTGAAAACCTTTTACCTGGAAGTTATTACATCAAGATGATTCAAAACCAGTCTGAATGCCCAGACGTAGAAGCGACTTCAAGTCTGGTCACGATCAATAACCCGCTGGGTGAACTTGGCTTTGAAATCTTAGAAGATATGGTTTCACTCTCTGACCGACCAACTGGATATATCATCGGAGAAGTGATGCCAAGTGGCGGGACGCCTTATGAAGCCTTGATTCAACTTGTAGAGCCAGTATTTGAAATGAACATAAGCCAAATCATTGATTTCAATAATAGGCGGGATTGGGTGCCTGTAGACAATGCAAGTAATAACCAAAACCTCTTCGTGGTCAGGTTCGACTCATTATATGCAGGGTTATATGAAATAACCGTAAGGGATTCCTACGGTTGTGAGTTCATCCTGGAGCATAGCGTTGACTTCGATGCAACCGTATTCATCCCGAATATATTCACTCCCAACGGGGACGGATATAATGATGACTTCTACATAAGGAATCTTCCGGAAACAGGTACAGAAGTGATTATTTCAAATAGAAATGGCGCTACCGTGTTCCGATCGAACAATTATACCTATGATAATTTGTGGGATGGTGGAAGTGTAGCTGATGGAGTTTACTTCTACCGGGTGAATATGCCAAACGGCGATTCATTCAAAGGATGGGTAGAAAAATGGAGCGCGGTGAAACCTTAGAGCGCTATAAGGAATTTTAGCGTATCCACATTATCGGCATAGTCCATGACATCAGGAGTCTGGGCTGTGCCGAATTTGTTTGTGCCTTCCAGTAATCCATCCCTGCAAACGATACACTGAAGCTTATCGCTGTTTGAAGACAGTTGGATTGTTAATTCTTCGAGATTGGAATAGTAGGAATAATACACTACTGCAAGAGGTGATCCAAACAGTGGGCTTTCGATAAATAACGCAAAGCCAATATCCTGGAAAACCTGCTGATTCATCATCATTATGGATCGCTGATAATGATAATTATTCGCGTATTTATTATGATCCGCCAAGTGTTTATAGCTAGTCCAATATTTAAACAATTCTTCTATTGGTTGTCCTTCGGGCAAAAATATCTTTGATACGTTTCGGCAACCCATGCCAAAATAGGTGAAAATATCATCACCCAATGCAGATAGCTCACCAGCCGCCTCATTTCCCGTCAGCACTGCGACCGATGTTCGGTTCTTTCTTATAATATGTGGATATTTAGAAAAATAGTATTCAAAATACCTGGCCGTGTTATCACTTCCTGTAGCAATTACTGTATCAATATCTTTTAACCGGTCCACAAAAAAAATGCGGCTTTGAAATGTCGGCTCTGCTTCAATCAGCTTTTTTGAGATGAATTGAATCAAAACCTCATCCTGGCTACTCAGTTTCGCAACCAACGTATGACCGCTGAGCAGCACACAAATGAAATCATGTATTCCCACCATAGGAATATTACCGGCCATTACTACGCCTACCCGCTTTGGCTTGGGATTACCTAAATCGTAATTGGCAGCCCATGCTTCAAACCTCTCCTCATGGAGATAACGCAATAACCCGTTCCATGCGAGGTTAAGATTATTAATAGTAAACCAAGGATTGGAGTAGTTCGCTTTTTCAAAAAGTTCTCCCTTCTCATCCTGAGACAGGTTCTCCAGGCTATTAGCCAGAACCAAAAATGCATTTATCCTTCTTCTTAAATCCAACTTTATTTATACCTTTGAAACGTCTGTTTTATGGACAAACATACTATAATAAGATTAGTTATACCGATTATAAAATCTAAAGTTATACTGCCATGGCTATAATGATTACTGACGAATGTATAAACTGCGGAGCCTGCGAACCTGAATGCCCCAACACAGCTATATATGAAGGTGGAGTGGAGTGGACCTGGGGTGGAGGCACCACGCTGGAGTCAGTAGAACTGGAAGACGGAACCATCCTGCCCGCTGATACTGCCCAGGATCCAGTTGTTGATGAGTTCTATTACATCGTTTTTAATAAATGTACCGAATGCAAGGGATTTCATGAGGAACCACAATGTGCAGCCGTATGCCCTGTTGATTGTTGCATTCCTGATCCTGACCACGTAGAAAGCGAAAGCGAACTGTTAGAAAAACAGGCCTGGCTGCACAAATCGCGATAAAAAACCAACTTCTGGGTTTATATAGCTTTACCGCATCTTACTCCGCTTAATCAAATAAGCTGACAATATTTTGTTCAAGTCCTCATTGATATCGGCTTCTATGAAGTCGATTTTAAACTGCCCGCACTTAATTGCCAGGTCCTGGAAATAGCCTTTGGTGCGTTCCCGGTAAATATCGCGAACTTGTGCTGGGAACAGTTTCATTTTATTGTTGGTCTCGAGGTCAATGAATTGGTATGGACGATCCTCAAATTCAAATTCCAGTTCTGTCTTTTTATCAGTAACGTGAAAAAGCAAGACTTCATGATTGTTGTACTTTAGATGGTGCAACCCATTTAACAGCTCCTGAACCTGCTCCCTGTTGTCAAACATATCACTGAAGATCACTACTAACGAGCGCTGATGGATGGAATTGGCGATAAGGTGCAGGACATCCGGAATACTTGTTTTTCTCGTCTTGGTGCGTTCAGGTGATTGTAACAAGTTGTCCAGGCTCAAAAAAACTTTGTGCAGGTGCGCGTAGGTAGATTTCACCGCCGATTGAGTTTCAATGTCTTCTGAAAAAGTTGTTACTCCAAATGCGTCACGCTGACGTTGCAGAAGGAAAGATAAAGTTGCTGCTGCTATGAAGCTGAAGGTGATTTTACCCTGGTTCTCCTTCGGATAATACATCGACGAAGAGTTATCGATAAGAATGGTACACCGAAGATTTGTTTCCTCTTCATATCGCTTTGTATACAGCCTGTCTGTCCTTGCATAGACTTTCCAATCAATGTCTTTGGTGCTTTCACCGGTGTTATAAAGCCGATGCTCAGCAAATTCAACTGAAAATCCATGATAGGGTGACTTGTGCAGACCGGTAATGAACCCTTCTACAAGTTGCCGGGCAAGCAATTCGAGATTGCCCAATTCACGTATTTTCTGCAGATCAAGAATCATGGCGCAAAATATTGACTCGCAGGCTACTGACCTGGCGGCCAATTCCCTTTTTGAAGTTGTAATTATAATGCCTTGGTTGTTCCATCAAGTAAATTAATCTAATTATTTGCATCAAAATAAATCATTGTTTTATATTTATCAGATATTAACAGATGCTAGCTTACTTTTTTAGGATATACTGATCAAAATACTAAGAGCTGTGGAAGAGAACAAGGAGAATGCAAAAGGGGAAATCTACACCCAACGTGTGAAAGCCGGTAAAAGAACCTATTTTTTTGATATTAAAGCAACACGCTCCAATGATTACTATCTTACTATCACCGAGAGTAAGCGTAGATATAAAGAAGACGGTTACTTTTATGAAAAACACAAAATTTTCCTTTATAAGGAAGATTTTAAAAAATTCGTCGATGCGCTAAATGGCAGCATTGACCATGTAAAAAATGAGTTGATGCCTGAGGTTGATTTCGACCAGTTCGATATTTTGGAGAGAGACCATGAAGATGATACTGAAAATGATTCAGGCCTGAAGTGGGAATAGTCCCTATCAAATAAATAAAAGGCCCTTGGATTAGCTGAGGGCTTTTTTTTTAGAAACCGAAGAAATGCCATGAAAAACTCAGCCAAAACAATTTCTGTTGCAATACTGGGTATGTTGATATTCCTATTCCTGGCCTGGTATTTCTCTAATATCTTCTTCTATTTCGTCATTTCCATGGTATTGGCTACGATCATGAGGCCATTGACCAATTACCTATCCAAACAGCAGATTTTTAATTTACGTGTTCCGAGGGCAATGGCTATTCTTATGTCTTTTAGCCTGCTAATTCTATTAATATCAGTTTTTATAACCCTTTTTCTTCCACTTGTTTACGACCAAATGCAAATCCTGTCGGTTGTCAGTCTCGATACGCTAATTGCCCGACTTAATACACCCATCAATTGGATAGAAAATAATCTATTACGGTATAACCTGGGAAATTACAACGAAGGATTCCTGCTGGAAGGATTAAAGAAATCATTAGTCAAGTTGATTTATAATATCGAAATATCGGCTATCATCGAGAACCTGCTTTTCTTTACAGGAAATTTCTTCATTGGACTTATGGCGGTTGTATTCATCACATTTTTCTTGCTCTTCGAAAAGGGCCTGGTGAGAAAACAAATTATTAAGATAATTCCCAATGAGTATTTCGAAGTAACCATTGCCGGTTTATACAAAGTTGAAAAGCTGCTATCCAATTACCTTTTGGGCCTGCTTTTTCAGATGACGGCAATTTTCACCATATCCTATATAGGACTAAGTATTATTGGAATAAAATATGCCGCATCCATATCACTTTTCGCCGCCGTTATAAACCTGATTCCATATATGGGACCCCTATTAGGATCCATTTTTGCCGTTGTAGTTGGCTTTTCTTCCACAGGTCTGTATATTTTTGATAGTAATGAATATCTAATACTGGCATTCAAGATACTTGGCGTATTCGGTATTATGAAGCTCATCGATGATATGGTGCTTCAGCCGCTCATTTTCTCTAAAAGTGTGAAAGCGCATCCGTTGGAAATATTTATTGTTATCTTTGCCGGCGCAACGCTGGCGGGCGCAGTAGGTATGATCGCCGCTATACCCGCATACACCATAATCAGAGTTTTTTCATTGGAAGCCTATAGGGCTTATAAAAGTTATCAGATCTTCAAAATTTAGCATATGTCATTAAAGTGTGGTATAGTCGGATTGCCGAATGTCGGCAAATCCACGCTTTTCAATTCTCTTTCTTCAGCCAAAGCGGAAGCTGCCAATTTTCCCTTTTGTACCATCGAACCAAATATCGGCATCATTACGGTGCCGGACGAGCGACTCGACATTCTCACTGCATTGGTAAAACCAGAGAAAACCATTCCTACAGTCATTGAGTTTGTGGATATCGCAGGGTTGGTTAAGGGTGCCAGTAATGGTGAAGGTCTGGGCAATAAATTTCTCGCCAACATTCGCGAAGTAGATGCGATATTGCATGTCGTGAGATGTTTTGAGGATCCTAATGTGGTGCATGTTGACGGCCGCATAGACCCTGTGAAGGACAAGGAAATTATTGATACAGAACTACAACTGAAGGATCTGGATAGCATCGAAAAACGGATACAGCGACTGCAAAAGTCAGTCAAATCAGGGGATCCGCAGGTAAAAAAGGAATTGGCGATTGTGGAAAAATACAAACGGACACTTGAAGAAGGAAAAAACGTTCGTTCGCTCGATTTCTCCGAACTGGATCGCAGCGTTGTTGAAGACCTTTATCTGCTTACCGACAAGCCGGTGATCTATGTCGCCAATGTCGATGAAGCATCATTGAACGGCAACGAAATGACCAAAAAGCTCGAAGACATTGCCAAAGTTGAAAACGCAGAGTTAGTTATTGTTTGTGCTGCGTTGGAAGCCCAAATTGCTGAATTGGAAAGCGCTGAAGAAAAAGCGGAGTTTCTCCAGGAATATGGATTAAAGGAATCCGGGCTAAACAGGCTCATAAAAGCGTCGTATCATCTGCTCGATTTGATCACCTATTTTACGGCAGGACCAAAGGAAGTGCGAGCCTGGACCATACACCGTGGATGGAAAGCACCACAAGCAGCAGGTGTCATTCATTCCGACTTTGAAAAGGGTTTTATCAAAGCAGAAGTTATAAAGCTTGAGAATTATCTCCATTACAAAACTGAACAGGCTTGCAAGGAAGCAGGTAAACTGGCCATTGAGGGAAAGGAATATATTGTTCAGGACGGCGATATTATGCACTTTCGCTTCAACGTGTAACATGATGCCTGAATTAAGATCTTATATTCTTTGCACAATGGGGATATTTAATTATCTTAAACCCATAGATTGCACCACGTATCTTTTTATGTAAATGATTTTATGTAGAAGAACTTTAAAGCAAAGTGAACAATAATTCATTTGATACGTTATAAAAGTCGTTAATTCGACTACCTATGATAAAGTTGTTTTTTATGCAGATGATTGTAGATTGAATTTTTATTAACTGAATTTTTTAATATCTAATTAACTAAACCATTGAGAGTTAGAATCATATTTATCCTGAAAAACAAAGGGGCTTTTGTTCCCTTTCACCATCAATTCCTGCTTGCCCAGCTCATCAAAGGCATCATCATTAAAGGAGGCGAGGAAAAATACCGCGATTACCTACACTATAACTTCTCCGGACTCAAAGGGCAGACTAAAATTAGCCGGAATGGCCTTCATTATTTCTCCAACCGCGTCACACTGGTTTTTTCTTGCCTTAACAAGCAGTTTCTTGATTATGTGATCGTTGAATTATTTAAGCTCGCCAATATTGAAGTTGGCAACCTAGTACTCATTCCTGAGTCAGTTGAGATTGAAGCAAATCCAACATTTCAGGAAGAAATGAAATATATCTGTATATCGCCGATTGTACTCATAAAGCCTTCATTCAACGATAGTGAAAGCAAACGATTTATCAATCCGCAATCAGATGAATTTTCGGATATCCTTTTCGAATCAACCATCCTCAGGATGCAGGCTTTGGGTAAATATTCCGAAAGCCAGCTGGCGGGATTCTCCAAGTTTCAACTTATTCCTGATGAAGAATATCTGCGTAAAATCCATGAAACACAGAAAAAATTTGCCCGCATTTATCCGGTTTATGATCAGGACGTGAAATACGAAGTACGAGGTTATACCTTCCCATTTACTCTTTATGCTGCGCATGAGGTTCAGGAATTCGTTTTCACTGAAGGAATTGGATCATTTACGCACAAAGGCTTTGGCATGCTCGATATCGCCAACTCCGATCCTTCACAACGCACTACGCCTTACTTCAAAAACGTCAAAGAAGACGAACCAGCAGAAAAGCTATAATAGCTGGACATATCCGACTAAAACGTCGGTATTCAGCAACGGATCATGAAAATAAACGAGTATTTCATACTCGTTTATTGTTTCAAAGTGGCTCCCTTCCAACAGGTATGGATTTTCCTTTTTTTCCGGGAGGAAGTATATGAAGTCATACAGACCTTGCTTCAGCAGTAGGTTTCCCATATACAAGCCTGTGGATTCCACGTATTTCATTTTGTTGGATTCTCTAAAAGTCCAGTCGGTAAGCTTACCAGCGATATAGATGTCATCATTGGTTTTTCCTTTCAGGTCGAGGAAGAAAAGGGTATTTAAATAATCTGATTCCACAAGGTCATTGCCACTTTCACTATTTTCAATGAAATAGCCCCCATTCAAGTCCTTTGTGATCGTATACGGTTCTGTACCGCGGGATTTGTCAAGATAAAGAAAGGCATCGATCTGGGTTTTGCCTATTTCAATGTGGTCCACATTTCTGCCACCATAGTGGATCGACCGCAGATCGAAAAAGCGAAACTCATTTCCGGCTATGAAACTGTTATCGAAGTTCAAATGCTTGAATTCCATCTCACGTAAATCATCCCTTACCATGGTTGGTGCAAGTCCCATGATGGCATTATCCCAGCGATGGTTTTGTCGTACAGCCACCCGGATGTCCAGATACGGATTTGACACCGGCACCCCTTTATAATCGATGGTAAAAGTAATTTGCTGGTTAGTGCGACGTATAGCGATGCCTGTGGACATGGGCTCACCCTGAATTTTTACGCGCTGATCATATACCATGAACCGTTTCGTGATAATAATATCGTTTGGGTCGATATCGCGATAAACTACGAGCAAATAATTTCCCGGTAGACGAACCCTGGGTAATGGAAATGTGAAATGCGTATAATGAACTTTTGTCCCGATGGAAAACTCGTAGGTTTCTATTGGAAATTCGTTGTATTCGTAAAGGAATTGCTGGTCTGTGAGGTTGGAATTCGACCATTCGAAATCGCAGTGTATTATACGGGCTTTATAATAATCGGCATTATCAGTATTAATTTCGTCAAATTTCAAAACGAGTGGTCGTTGCTGAATAATCGAAATCGCGGCTGTACCCGGGGAATTTCCAATTGGCAAACTCCCATCAAAAAGAATGGCTGTCTTTATGTTCTTTTCGTAAATCTTATCTATGTATTCCAGAACTTTTTCTTGGGGCTCCGCCGCGTTGGAATTCCCGGCCAAACAAAGCAAGAAAAGCGGCAGAGTTACCAACAGCCTGTAGCTTATATTCATGTTTGAATAATTGATAATGACAATTTGAGTAAAAATATTAAATACTTTACAACCACCATGCCGAACACAGTGTCATTACAATTAAAAAAAGCCGAAATTTATCGACCTGACCGCATTTTATGCCTGAGCATAAAGAATTAATTGAAGCGTGCGTCAAAGGCGATCGCTTAGCGCAGAAGAAACTCTACGACACCTTCTCAAGGAGGATGTATGTGGTCTGTTTGCGCTATACCAAATCACAGCAGGAGGCTGAAGATGTGTTGCAGGAATCATTTATAAAGGTTTTTAAAAGTCTGAACGGATACAGGGGTGATAGCCGGCTTGATTATTGGATAAAACGGATCGTCATCAATACTGCGCTAAACAACCAGCGAAAAAGATTGTATATGTATCCAATGGTCGATGTTGAGGATATTAAGCTTGCCTCAGACAATGATAAAGCCATGTCTAACCTGCACATGGAAGAATTGCTTGCTATGATACAGGAACTGCCTTCTGGCTGCCAGGTAGTATTTAACCTGTTTGCCATTGAAGGTTATAGTCACAAGGAAATTGCGGAGATGCTGGCGGTAAGTGAAGGAACCTCAAAGTCGCAATTTTCTAGGGCCAGAAAGTTATTACAAGATAAAATTGCAGCGGTAGAAAAAATCGAACGCTATGAAAAATTTAAGTGAGAAATCGGATTTTGAACATCTCTGGGAAAATGCGTTTTCCGAAGCAGAGATGGCTCCTTCCGATCGTGTATGGGATAGGATAGACGCGAGCCTATCCAAGGAAGAAGCGGGAAAATACCGTAAAAGGGTATTTATGTATAAATTATTGGCGGCTGCATCGGTCGCATTTGCCCTCGGGATTGGTGTATTTAGCCTAAACGACTATTTCCGGAATCAGACTCCTACCGGTTTGACTTCAGACAACAGCACTGCGACAGATCTGCCGCATGATAATAGCACCAATCTTTCATCTGAGAATGAAACCCAAGCAAACTTGCCGATTGAGAGTAATGAGTCCTTGACCAACAATTCCGAAAGGAATGTTTCTCACCGGAATTCAGCCCAACAAAAGCATGATTTAGCCGAAAAAAACTTCGCAGTAGTTGGAAATACGCAATCGGAAGTACGTGGCATTCAGGCCATGACACAAGATGAGTCGCAAAATAACCGACAGACAAATACAGTTCGGGGGTTAAATCCTCTGGGTATTGAAACCGAAACCAGCCTGAATCTGGTAGCCATGGCGCCAGAGCATATTTATATGATTCCAATAATGCCTAGAGGTGCATCGAAAAATATGCGTGATTCTCAGGACCTGAATTTTATAGCTGGCCTTGACTTTTCCACAGGTTTATTTGATCCGAATTTCGGCAGTACCGCCTCCCCTGCCTTCAGTAGTAGTACAGGATATGCAGCATTAACAGGAGCAGAACGATTTAATGACCAGTTTGCCTCGTTCAATACCGTGAATAAAGATTTTCAAGCTGTAAGAGAGAGTGGTAAAGAAACATCACCCGAAATTTCACTGAGCTATGGAGCCAATTTTGGATTTAAAATAAGCAGGAGAATAATCTTGCAGACCGGCATTGCCTATCGGAAATCCAATTCGACGACAACGTCCAACGCTTATATAGAGGATGTGAGCAGTGGCAAACGCATTCCGGTAGTTGCCTCATACAATTATTCCCTGGAGGGCTTGTCCGTAGTAAACGGCATGAATGAAACTTCACTGACTAATCAGTTTGAATTTGCCTCCGTTCCTTTGAGGGGCGGATATATGATATTAGATAAAAGGTTCAATCTAACGGTTCTGGCGGGAGTTACATCAGAGTTTTTCCTGGGTAACACGATTACAGGCAGCGGTGATTTTCTCGAATCGATAAGCAATCCAAAGGGCGATAACTCACCTTACAAGGATGTTTATTTTAACGGGTCGGTAGGCACCATGTTCGGTTATACCATCTTCGGAAATTATAATATCACCATTGAACCAGGCTACCGATTTGCATTAAATTCATTTACGAAAGATGATTTCTATCTGAACAGTTATCCATCCGCGTTCAATCTGGCATTTGGAGTAACCTATAATTTCAGGTAGCATTCAACCTTTTCATTCATGAAGGTGTCTTAAGAAACAACAAGAGTACCATGGGAATCAGAAGCATTTTAAACTCGATCGTAATGTTGGCCCTGTTCATGCTGGGTTCATGCGACTCGGCTTCTGAGGAAAATAGCTTGGCAGGCGTGGATCTCATTTCTTCCTTTGATTTCGAGACAGGACATCAGGATTGGATTGCAGGCGTATCTGATTATACTTCAACCAGCATTGCCGACAATGCGACTTATACGTACTCCTTTTACAATGCTAAAAGTCCGGAAAATTTACCCTGGCAGGGCTATGGTCTTACTATCACTGCGGAAAATCCCCATGGTGACTTATTTTATTATTTCAAAAGACAAGTCACAGGGCTAAAACCCAATAAAAACTATAAAGTTGATTTTGAATTCATAGTCTATACGCAGCTTGAAACCGGAAAAGAAATTGCATCAACTGAGGATATTTTTCTGAAGGTTGGCGCACTTAGCTCCGAACCGCATGCACAACTCACGCAATCTGGAGGGGCAATGGATTTTTATTCCCTGAATTTTGATAAAGGGGAGAATAATGAAGATTCGGGAGAAGACCTGGATAATCTCGGGTCTATTAAAAATTATACAAAATCAACAGTAGAGGCCATTTCAGGCAATACTTATAAATCGCCCTTGACCGTCAAGACAGATTTGCATGGAAACGTCTGGCTGATTATAGGAGTTGATTCATCCATTAGAAATCAGCTCACCTTTGGCCTAATGGCTTTGACTGCTTACTATACAGAAATAAAATAGGCTAAGTTCATATGTATGCAAGGGTGTGTCTTCGACCAGACGCACCCTTCTTTTATTTCAGCTTTTCAAGCTCCTCAACCAGGTTTTCCCATACTTGCGTTTTTCCGGCAAGTTTACTGTTGATCCTGAGATATGCCTCATTTACTGACTGCAACTTATCAGGATTAGAATAAACTTCCTGAGCCGACAGTTCCTGCTCAATAGCTGCCTTCTCCTTTTCGAGTGTTTCTATTTCAGCTTCGACCTGCAGGATGCTCTTCTGAAGCTGCGCATTTCTTTGCTTATCCTGATCGGATTGCTTTTTTGGTTCCGGCTTTTTTTCCACTTCTTTTTTAGTCTCAGGTTCAGGAGCGACATTGACCTTTTCTGCGTTGCGTCGCCTCCACTCTTCGTACTCCACATAGGTGCCGGGGTACTCCCTGATAGTCTGCTGATCGATATACCAGATTTTATTGGCAACCTCTGAAATAAAATACCTGTCGTGCGACACGAGTATAAAAGTACCCTTGTACTGTTGAAGCGCTTGCACCAGGATGTTCACAGAAACAATGTCGAGGTGGTTGGTTGGTTCGTCCAGCAACAGAAAATTAGCAGCTGAAATGAGCGTTTTGGCTAAGGCCACACGTGATTTTTCACCACCTGACAATACTTTGATTTTTTTAAAAACATCCTCGCCAGTAAACAGGAAGCAGCCCAAAATCGTGCGCAGCTCTTGTTCCATTTTGTTGGTACCAAATTGCTTCAATTCATCGAGTATTTCATTTTCCAGGGTGAGAGCTTCTATCTGGTGTTGAGCATAAAACGCCGTGACAACATTGTAGCCCGTTTCTACCTTGCCGCCATGCGGCTCTTTGTTGGCTATGATCCTTAAAAGCGTAGATTTTCCAATACCATTCGCGCCGATGAGGGCGATTTTATCACCCCGCTCTATACTGACAGTAGATGGTTTCAAAACTTCAATATCTCCATAACTTTTGGATACTTCCTCCATCCGCACAAGATGACGTCCAGACTGGGAGCTAATGGTAAAATTGAAACTTATCGGAGCTGTAGCAGACTGGACATCATCGATCACATCCATTTTTTCCAATGATTTCACCCTGGATTGCACCTGTCTGGCTTTGGTGGATTTGGCTCTGAATCGGTTGATGAATTGTTCGGCCTGCTTGATTTTTTGCTGCTGGTTCAGAAAGGCATTTTTCTGGAATTGGTCGCGCAATTCCTTTTCTTCCTGATAAAAACTGTAATTCCCAGAGTAGCTGTTGAGTTTACCAAAACTCACCTCGACTATTTTACTGACTGTGTTATCCAGAAAGTACTTATCGTGTGACACGATGATCACTGCCCCATCGTAGTTACGAAGATAATTCTCTACCCATTGAATAGAAGGAAGGTCAAGGTGGTTGGTTGGTTCATCGAGCATTAATAAAGCTGGCTTCTGCAGAAGTAGTTTGGCGAGTATCACGCGCATTCGCCATCCACCTGAAAACTCAGACAACGGCCTGTGCAGATCGCTCGTTTTAAACCCAACTCCCTCAAGGATTTCCTCCGCCTGAGATTCCAACGTATAACCGCCGAGTGCCTCGAATTTTTCCTGGAGCGAAGTCAGCTTTATGAGCAGCTTTTCGGAGTGATCGGTTTCCAGCAGTTTGAGCGTATGCTCTATTTTTTGTTCGTAGGCAGCTGCTTCAGCAAAAGCCCCCATAGCAACGGAAAGTATGCTGTCGTCGGACTGAAATGACAGCAGGTCCTGATTCAGATAACCGATGGTGCAATCGTTTCTTTTACTGATTTCACCTCCATCCGGAGTGGTTTCGCCATTGATTATACGTAAGAGGGTTGTTTTCCCTGTACCATTCAGGCCGACCAAGCCGATCTTTTCTTTTGGTTTTATGTGCAATTGAGCAGCGTCGAACAATACACGTTCGCCCAGGAAATAACTGAGATTTGTTATTGAAAGCATTTCTAGTATCTAAATAATAGATGATTGGGATTACTCTACAAATTCGAGGGTAATAGAAGCCCTGGTCGTATCCCACAACATGAGCAGATTAGCCTTTGTATCCTGAAGTTGAAACTCAATCGTAAACGGTTCATAAACCACATCCGTCTGCGAAACCGCGGCATCAACAACCAATACGTTTTTATCAGGATTATAATTGTATGCTCCCCACTGACCTAACTCTGAGTTAAAGATCACCTTCCAGCCATCCTTGCCAGGAATCGTGAAAATGGTATAGGTACCTGACTTCAGCCTTGTACTGTTTATCAGGACATCCTGAGTAACTGTAATTTCTGTTGCTTCATTGGCGCCGGTTCGCCACACCTGACCATAAGGGACAAGCTCGCCAAATATTACCCGATCCTTTTTATGAGGTCTACCATATGTGATTTTAACGTACGTGGATTCATATTTCAGCGTAACCATTTCTAACGGGCTCACGCGGGGCTTAACGGCTTCCTGGCTGTAACCCGACAGTGATACCACACCAGTCAATAATATTAATATGAAACAGGACTTCAATATCATCCGCATTTTTAGTTTTTTTACGTTTACAACAAAACGTTCGAATTTAAAACATCTTTTAATTCGGACTCAGCGAAATATCAAATTTTTAATTCATGGAACGTCCGGATTTTGACAAGATATATATGGAACTGGCTATAAATATAGCCAGAAGGTCTCATTGTGTAAAGCGTCATGTTGGTGCTGTACTCACCAAAGACACCAGAATAATTTCAATCGGCTACAATGGCCCACCTGCCGGAACCCATAATTGTGACGAAGAATGGCCTGAAACAGGTTGCGAACGCGACTCACGCGGAAGTTGCTCACTTGCATTGCATGCAGAACAAAATGCACTGATGTATGCTGTGAGAAATAATACCAACGTAGATGGCTCCACGATTTATCTGACGCTGACGCCATGCCTCGCCTGCGCCCGTATGTTGCTCAGCGCGGGAATACGAAAGGTGATTTTTCTAAAGTCCTATGCTGAGTACAAGGGATTGCCAAAGGACGAGGGAATAGATTTTCTACAAAAATTTGGCGTGGAAACCATAAAGTTTTCAGAGGAACTCGCTGTTCCTGATATTCTCATTTAAATGATTCGAACTTCAGGTTCAAGTTGAATCTGGAATTTTTCAAGAATAGTTGATTGTACCTTGTTTGCCAGCTCTAAAATTTCCAGACCGGTTGCGTTGTTTTTATTTACGATCACCAATGGTTGCTTATCATGAACAGCCGCTCCGCCCACGGTAAATCCCTTCAACCCGCATTGATCTATAAGCCATGCTGCCGAAAGCTTCACTTTGCCATCTGGTTGATCGAAACCGCTTATGGACGGGTGTGAGCTTTTTATATCGGTAAATTTTTCTGCTGTAATGGTGGGGTTTTTGAAAAAACTGCCCGCATTCCCCATCACTTCAGGATCTGGTAATTTTGACCTGCGAATCTGAATAACGGCATCACTGACTTCTCTGATCCTTGGGTTTTTGATGCCTTTAGTATCGAGCATTTCTGCGATCTGACCATATGAGGTATTCGGAACAGGTGATTTCCGGAGACGCAGCGCCACATTCGTAATAATAAATCGATCCCTATATTCATTCTTGAAAATACTATCGCGGTATCCGAAGCGGCATTCGTGATTACGGAAATAGTATCTTTCCCCGGTCGATATTTCGATGGCCTCAACGGCCTCCAGTACATCCTTAAGTTCTACACCATAAGCGCCGATATTTTGAACCGGTGCTGCCCCGACAGCTCCAGGTATCAGGGAGAGATTTTCGACACCCCCCATATCGGCCTTGATACAGCTTTCCACAAAATCATTCCAGTTGACTCCCGCGCCAGCCTTCACCCAGTAATATCCTTGGTCTTCCTTTACAACATGGATTCCAGGAATTTCAATTTTCACCGTAGTACCATCAAAATCGCGTGTAAAAAGAATATTGCTACCGCCGCCTAGTATCAACAACTCATCATTCGCTTTATACAGCTTCAAGAATTCATGAATATCTTGAGTAGATTTTAGGGTTGCATATCGCTTTGATATGGCGGGCAGATCGAAGGTATTAAGGTTTCTAAGGGAAAAATTATGCTTAATTTCCATACAAGACGGCAATCAAAACGAGCGCTTCAGGTTTATTTTAGCCGAGGCTGGTCTTGATAAGTTACCAATTTCATCGCGCAACTGAATAAAAATAATCTTCTCGCCATCTTCGCCCGGCAATATGTGATCCGATATAGTTGCAGAAAAAGGCAGCCAGTTTCCACTCGTAAAAGTGGGGTTGTCTGAAATCATGATTTCCGTGGCTCCTTCCGCCTCAACGGACAATTTTACCTTCTTGTTTGTGTCGTTGGTCCATTCTTCACCCCCATTGATGGTAAATGATTTTATAAGAGGTGGAGTGGTATCCAGAATGATCTTACTGCTAGCAATGTCAGACATGTTTCCGGCATCGTCAACGAACTGAACATAAAACGTTTTTTCCCCATCAGCCTCGTTAAGTACGAGTTCGCGACTTGTCAAAAATGGCTCCCAACGAGCATCTCTGAAATTCTCATGCTGGCTTATCCTCATCCCTGTAGCGCCAGATGCGCTTAGAGCAAGGGTGATTTTTTTCTCTTTGCTAGTAACGTATTTTGCATTGTTATCAATAACAACTCCCGGATTTTTGGGTGCCTCAAGATCCACTTTAATGGCCGCACTGACTGATTGAGAAATATTTCCTGCCTTATCTTTGAATTTCACGTGTATTTCGGCTGTTTCTCTGGTGGTATTCAATGTCCAGTCTTTTCTGTATTCTACCATTGGTTCCCAGACGCTTTTAGAAAAGTCAGATGAATTGGCAAGCATTACTTCGCTCGCACCATTGGCAACAAGTGATATAGCCGCCTTGCCTGATTTGTCGGTGAACCACGGTGCACCACCGTTAATGGAAATTTTGATATCTGTTGGTGGAATTTTATCCAATATGATTTTGTCATAATATTCTATGGTAATGTTGCCTGCTTCGTCACGAAATCTTCCATAGACCATCTTCAGACCATCCTCACCTTCCAGCTTCCATGATTTTTTTGTCTGATAGGGCTCCCACAGCGTTTTAAGCTGACTTGTATCTTTAATGGAGGTGTTGCTTATGGCCATAGCAACAGCATCCTCTACCGTGAACGTGAGGGATACCATACCCTGCGGATCAGAAACAAATTCATCACCACCATTGATTTCGAACAATACGATTTTTGGAGGAGAAAAGTCCGATTTTACCATCCTTGTTATTACCGAAGACTCGTTACCTGCCTCGTCTCTGAATTTTACATGGACATAATGGGTGCCCTCAGGGCCTTCCAATGTCCATGGTATAACGGTCTTAAACGGTAGCCAGACCGCACCGTCGAAGTCCTCTTTATTTGAAACCATGCAATGACTGGCTCCTTCGCCTCGAAGGGAAATCGCAACTTTCTTGCTGGGATTTGTTATGAATGCATCATTGTTATTGACAATCAGCTCGCAGTTAGCCGGCGGCACCCTGTCGAGTACTATTCCTGCGGTAAAAACTTTTGAGAAATTCCCAGCCTTATCCTGCACTCGTGCATAAATCGTTTTTAACCCATCCTCCTTTGCATCAAGCGCATAACTTTCCAAGGTTTTCGTGGCCGGAACCACCTCAGTGGTTGTAAAGTCAGCCTCGTTTATCAATTGCATACCCACTACATCAGTATCGTATATAAGCTGTATCTTCACCAGGCCGTTTGCTTCATTAGTCACCTTTTTTCCTCCATTGATAATGAGTTGACCTTTTGGTGGTGTCATATCCAGGGTAACTTTTGTGACAACCGGCTCAGAAATATTGCCTGCAATGTCCCTGAATCTGGCATATATTGCTTTCTCTCCATCACCTGGTAATATCATCCACTCAGTCCGTATTGGACTATACTTTTCCCATGCCACATTCCGTGCTGTAAATGGCATATTACTAAACTGTGCCTCATGTGCATCGATGACCTCAGAGGTCAGGGGAACAGACAAACCAATACAGAAAGCACTATTATTGTTTACGCTGAAGCTTGTAACAGTTGGTGGTGTTCTGTCCAGAATGATCTCCGCGTTGCCTGTTTCAGAAATATTTCCTGCTTCATCGATAAGACGTGCATAAACGGTCTTTATTCCGTCAGATTCGGCATCGAGTTTCCAGGAATTGATTGCCGCGGTGAATGGCGACTCCGTAGCGCTTTCTAAATTTGGCTTGTTGCTAACCAACATGCGAAGTCCTTGAGGAGGATCGCTGCTGGCAAAGCGAAGCATCACTATGCCCTGTGCGTGATTTGTCGTCTTTTTCCCCTGATCGATATTGATCAATGGCCTCTTTGGCGGAATGGTTTTCAATAAGATATTTGCTTCAGCTGGAATTTTGGTGGCATTTTTCGCCTCATCCATAAAATAGGCTTTGAGGTTTTTCATCCCTTGCGAAGAATCAACTTCCCAAATGATTTCGAGCCGACCATTATTTTCCGGACTAAAATCATAATTCTTACCCACTTCCCTGCTCACCAATCGTACTTTCGTGGCATCTTTTGATTGCACTAAAACTTTCAGCGCGGTGGATCGGGTGTATTTTTCATTATTGTTAATGGTGATGGTGCCATCTACAGGAGGCGTAGTATCCAGTATGATGGATGCGGTTGACACAGTGGATTCATTGCCTGCCTGATCGCGAAATTTGACGTAAACATTCTTGATTCCATCGCCAGACCCGAGATCAATAATCCATCTTACTGATTCTTTGTAGGGCTCCCACTTACCATTCTGGAATTGCGCAGTATTTGAAACCATGATTTCGTGAACATCGGTGGCATTAAGTGAGAGGAGAACCCGCCCTAGTTTGTCGTTCATATACTTTTCACCCTGATTGATGGCGATTTCACCGGCTTCGGGTGGAGTAACATCGTAATATATCTGGTAACTTTCTATCAATGAGATATTGCCCGCTTTGTCTTTTAACTGTGCGTAAATTACTTTTTCACCTTCGCCACCCTCCAATTGTAACCGGAAAATATCTTCTGAATACGTTTGCCAGGGTACTGAAGCCAATGTTGGATCAAAGCCAACCTTCATTGATTCGAGTAGACCTTTGTCGGTCTTCATGGATTTTATTTCTACTTCTATGCTGCGGTTATTAGTATATCGGGCGCCACCGTTGATCCTAATGCCAATAAGCGGAAGTGAGGTGGCCTTTTCAGAAACGGGTAATCCAAATATGCCAGATGTACTTGCCAGCCCCGCGAAAAAGAATAATGTCAAAACAAGTTTACGTCCAAAGTCGACCGGGGACATAAAAAAAAGCAGCTTAATCATGGGGTCAGAGTAATTATTTAGCTATAGCAATTTTTTCGAGCCAAGGTAAATCTAATTTACTGCAATTTTCAGGTAAATTTCCAATAAAAGGCATTTTCGTACCTTGTAGCCATTTCATGAATAATACTTCATTTACAGTTCTTTTGAAGCAATTCCTGGGCATATTCCGATCCGAGCTGAAAGGCCTTTTTCCAGTCATTGCACGCACCTTCCCTGTCTTTCATTTCCATCTTCAACAAACCCCTGTTGACGTACGGCGCAGGTATACTCTCATCGAGCGTTATAGCATAATTAAAATCATCCATGGCTCCACGAAGATTTCCGGTTTCATATAAATATATTCCCCGTTTGAAAAAGTTTTCACCATTCTGTTGGTCACCGATAATCGCCAAATCATAGTTTTTTATTGCTAGTTCTTCCTGACCCAACGCCGCATAGTTTTCAGCGCGAACTAAAAAAATACCCTGATACTCCGGATCAAGTTTGAAAGCTATATCTAGATCAGCCAATGATTCGGCATAGTTACTCGTTTCATGGTAGGCTAACGCACGTTTGTAGTAGATGTCAGGATTGCCTGGGTTTAGCTTTATGGCAGCGGCGAAGTCATTCAACCCATCTGTTGATTTTCCAATAATTCCAAAGCATACGGCGCGCTGAATGAAATAATCCTCGTCCTGGGAATTGAGGGTAATTGCCTTGTTGAGCTCCATTATTGCTTTTTCATTTTCATCCATTAAAAAATAGACCAGACCCCTGTTGTACCAGGCTACATCTGCGTTGTGATCCAGCGAAATAATTCGTGAAAAATCCTTCAGAGCCAGGTTGTATTCACCCAAGGCGATGAGCGCATTGCCATGGTCCATCAAAAGCCCGGTATCTGTACTGTCCACTGCCATGCAGTAATCCAGATCTGTTAATGCTGCATCCGGTTCGTTAAAATCCATCAATAGCGAGGCGCGCATCATTCTCGCGTCCAGGTGGTCGGGATCTACATCGATGCTTCGGTCCAAATCGGCCAGGGCTTTCATGTAGTCGCCGATAGCCACTTTGCAAGCCGCGCGTTGATAGTAGTAATCTGCGTCGAATGGATCAAGGCTTATGGCAAAATTCAGGTAATAAGAAGCGCTATCGAACTGATCCTGATAAAAATGACAGAGTGAAAGCCCATAAAAAGCCAGATCTGTTTCTTTATCAATAGATTTGGCTTGTCTGTAGTCTTGTTCGGCAAGCCGGAAATTGTCCATCTCAAGAAAAGCATCGCCTCGCGCTATAAGATAATATGGATTATCATTGCTTATTATCAGCGCGGAGTCATAGTAATCGACCGCAGTGCCGTAGCTACCCTGCAGATAATGCACATACGCTATATTATAGAAGGCTGTATCATTATTTGGATTTAAAAGAATAGACTGATTAAAATCCTCAATAGCTGCTGGGAGCTGTCCTGATTCAGTATTAGCCATACCTCTGGTCAGGTAAAGAGATGATGTGGGCTTTGCCTTTATTTCCAGATTGAGTAGTGTAATGGCCTTACTGTATTCAGAGATCTGAAGGTAATAGGCTATTGAATCCTGAATTTGGGAACCAGACTTTTTTTGGCCATATGCCATGACCGTAAAAATGACTAGGGCTGACAGAACAAAAATTTTTCGCACCGTTTTTTTCCGCTAAATTATCAACAAAAAAAAACAGTAGAATAAAACGTAAGGAAAACTCTGAAAAGAAGTTATTTCACAAAATAAATCTCGACCCTCCTGTTTTTAGATAGCTCCTCTTCAGTGCCCTCACTTACGATAGGATTCGATTCGCCAACTCCGGAGGTGAAGATGCGATCTGGCATTATGCCAAATTCAAGAAAATATTTCGCCACTTCCTTTGCCCTGTTGAGCGACAGCTCCATGTTGAATTCATCAGTGCCTTCCGCGCTGGTGTTGCCTACCAATTCGATGCTATACTCCGGACTGGCAATGAGTTTGTTCGTGAGGAAATAAATGAGTTCGCGCGACGAAGCAGCGACGTCGAAAGCGCCAAACTCAAAATAGATTGATCTGGAAACAGGCATGCCAAGAAGCTCCTGTATTTCTGTTTCCGTGAGCAGATACTTTGACTTGTCGAATGAAGCTACTTCCTTATTGCTTTCTACCGCTATAATAGGCGCCAAATAGATATCGGCAAATTCCGAATCCCGTGTAGATACAAAAAATGCTTCTTTTTCTGCATGAATCGAGAAGTAGGCATCAAATCCAGCCGAGTTTATTTTAGGCCCAAGATTGATAGGTTTGCTCCACAGCCCCCATGAATCATAAAGGCGGCGCGACATGAAAATATCCGAACCTCCGTAACCATTGTGTCCGTCACTGGCAAAAAAAAGTAACTTACTGTCGTCCGATAGATAGGGAGAAATCTCAAATCCTTTGGTGTTGATGGTCGCGCCGAGGTTTTCAGGGGTTTTCCACCTTCCATTCTCATCCTTGACACAAACATATAGGTCTTCTGCTCCATACGTACCGGGAGCATTCATTGTAATGAGGATGGCGTCATCAGTTTTATTTACATAAAACCCAATAAAATTATTGTCAGACTGAAGACCTGGGATTTTTATTTCCTCTGGCTTGCTCCATTCATGGTTGATCCAGAGCGACTTGGAAATGCCATGTAGTATTTCCGTGTTTGGATTATATGCATTGATCAGATATATAGAGAATTCGTCGGCGCTTAAGCCGATAACTGCGTTGTTCCGCTGGTTATTGAGTCTCGGAAATAAATTGGTTGGTACACTCCAAGAGTTCTCACCAATACGGTTGCTCATCCAGATATCTTGTCCGGATAATTTACCCCCTGTATTTAACTCATGCAACGTTCTAACAAAATACAGCTTATCGCCGTTTGTTGAAACAAGAGGTAGGCTTTCCTCTGCAGGACTGTTCACATTGCCATCTAATTTTTTTGGCTCGCCAAATGTATAGTTCTGGGCTCTTAATATGACCGGGCCTATAAAAGAAATACATACGAAGAATAGAATAATCGCGTTCCTTACCATAAATATGGTGCTTTTGAGTCTTTTTTTACCAGCATTAGCCCTAACACAATTTCATGTGTGCCGTTGGTATAGTTGTTTAGTTCAGAAGTTATATAATCATAGGAATAGCTCAGGTTCAATTTATTGTTAATATAAACACCCGCCATAGCTGAAATACTTCCCGCT
>JBGSYX010000494.1:0-7408 GCA_041750735.1 Cyclobacteriaceae bacterium | reverse complement strand
GGCCACAACTATGGGCAGCCACAATTTTATCCACTTTTACAAACCCGGTTTCGGTATCCACAGATACCTCGGCAAACTGCACTGATCCCAGGTGGCCATATGCCAAACCCCAGGGCTGTTCAAATCCCCCATAATCGTCTGACCGCGACGCTACTGCAATAATCTGTCCCGTGCGCATTTCTTTCAGCGCTTCTTTAAATGCAATGGATTTTGAGGAATCTTGTTTATCAAAGATGACCCCATCCTTGATATCCAGGTTTTCTGCATTGGTCTTTAATTTTATTGCAACCTGCTCAAACAACTCCAATTTTGCTTTATATGCAGCGTTTCGGGCTGGTGGTGTAATCGATCCTGTCACGACGCTACCTCCAGAAGCCGGGCCATTTGGGAAATATGTGTCACCGATTAGAACAGTAACAAACTCATAAGGAATCCCGAGTTCTTCTGCTACCACCTGGGCCAGAATCGTTTTTGTACCCGTCCCAATATCCTGCACGCTTGATCTAATCTCAACTGCTCCGTCATTCATAAGCCTGACTTCGGCGGTTGAATCCAGGGTCACAAATCTGGGCCAAGTGCTTTGTGCTACTCCTAAGCCCTTTTTCACTGCTCCTGTTCCTGAACCTGCAGATTTGCGGCGTGACCACCCAAATTTCTCGGCACCGCGTTTGCGTTCTATTTTTCTGATTTCACTTTTGTCTATTATATCGCGATATGCCAATGGATCCATTCCGAGTTTTTCCGCCAGCTCATCTATCGCCTGCTCCACACCAAAAGCTCCCTGGGCATTTCCGGGTGCCCTCCATGCAGCCCCAGGGCCACCATTCGTATAGACATCATATTGTTCAGTGGCAAAATTCGGACACTCGTACATGACCTGGGCTATACGGCCTACACCTGCGCCCAATGCGACCCCGGCTGTTCCGTGTGATCTCTGTTGAATGGCTGTGAGCTTTCCATCCTTTTTTGCTCCGATTTTCAGGTAATGAACGGAATTTGGACGATTACCTTCTGCGACGTGCTCTTCCTTCCGATCCAACATCAACCAAACAGGTCTACCGGTTTTTTTAGATAATGTAGCCGCCATAGGGCCAAATACACCAGCACTATGCTTGGCTCCAAATCCACCACCTGTAAATTCAGATATGACCCGTACCTCGCTTTTTGACAATCCAAAATACTCGGCCATTTCATCCCTCACCCCTACTGTACTTTGTGTGGAGGCATAAACGGTCATATTTCCAGGCTTCCAATCAACCACTACACCATGTGTTTCCAATGGGACATGGGTCTGGACCTGGGTTCTGTATACTTTTTCAAGAATTACATCTGCTTCTTTAAATCCGGTTTCAAGGCTCCCTCTCGGGCCTCCGTAAAAACTTCCTGTTGATGGACCAACAATGTTTCCATTTGCCTTAGTGGTATCGTGACTTACTCCAACATCACCTCCGTCGGCTTTGGCCTCAATACTGCCTGTGTGCACGATATGCGCTTCAGGTTTCTGGGCTTCTTCTACATCTACCACAAACTTTTTATAATCGTATTCAACGCTTATTAATTTGATAGCATCTTCAGCAACGGCCAGGCTCGAAGCTGCAATGCCCGCTAATGGTTGTCCGGCATATTTTACTTCCGGGAAATTACCCTTATCATCTTTAAGTAGATGAATTGCATAAACACCATCGACTTTCATCGCGGCATCTATATCGATCGATTTGACAATCGCACTAGGTGTATTTGATCTGAGGAATTTGGCATATAACATTCCCGGCAGTTGGATATCTGCTGTGAACTTTGCCTTCCCAGTTACCTTTGCCAGTGCATCGTATCTTTTTATCGGCTTGCCAACATGTTTCAATTTTTCATTTACCGGCCAGGCAGATGGTTCAGATACAGGTACTTCCCTTTCTACCTCAGTAAGGTTAGTTCCTGGCACACCAAATGGCATTTTTATTTTTTTAGTTTCCATAGTTTCTCAGATTACATTTTTTCAGATGCGGCCAATGTTGCCTTGAACACATTAGGATGCGTGCCACACCTGCATAAGTTTCCCCGCAAAGCGATTTTCACATCAGCCAGTGATGGGTTGGGATTGTTTTGCAAAAAATGTGTTGCCGTCATGATCATCCCCGGCGTGCAGAAACCACACTGGGATGCATCGTGATCAATAAATGCTTGCTGTACCGGATGAAGTTCACCCTCATTTGCCAAGCCTTCAATCGTCGTAATCTTTTTATCTACTACTTCTATGGCTAAGGTCAAACATGAATTAATTGGTTTACCGTCGATCCATACAGTGCAAGCCGAACAGGCGCCACGGTCACAGACTACTTTGGTACCGGTGAGTTGCAGATGGTCACGCAGTGCTGCGGCAAGAGTAGTTCTTGGTTCAACTGCCAGTGATCTTGGACGGCCATTAATGTTGAGCTTAATTAAAACCGCATCCGGTCCGAGTGATTTTTCTTCCAAAGCTGCCTCTTTGGATGCAGCGCCCAGCACTCCGGTCTGCAAAGCCATTGTGCCTACTGTTGTCAGACCTGCGCCTTTTAAAAATCCTCTCCTGCTTAATCCTTTTTTTGAATTTTCAGGATTGGATTCATTCTGGGGATCCCCTTGTTTTCTAATTGTGTCCATAATTTATAGTTAGGAGAATGATCTTATGATTTAAATCTAATAAATAGAATTGAAATATGACTGAAAAATCAATCTAACGTTTAGCATACATAATAAGCTTTTTATTACAATTCCAAAGAAGCGATTTGGTTTTTGATTTACCAAAATAAATTTTCCTTACTAAAGAGCTCATTGGCTCAACGCAACCATCAAAGGATTTGGCAGTATGGTTCTAAATCCAACTGAATTTCAGTGAGAATACACAAAACCAACTAGTATCAACTCTGGGTTTTACCGGCATTTATCTCAAGCTTATTCTGATAAGGCCTGGCATACATTTCCAGGAAAATCGATTTCAACTCTATTGGATCTCCCGCCATGTCCGCAATTTTTACCTCAATATCCTTCATGAAAGCATCGCGCTCATCGGTCGCATACCCAATAGCATCCTGGATTGGCCTTCCATGCAATTCATCATAGGAAATAATATTGCTGGATTGAACCTTATAGTTTCCGATAATTTGCCTGTCGATGATGAGGCTAATTTGCTGAATGAGTTCATTCTTATGCAGATTATCATCCAATCCGGCAATCTCATTGGTGATAGATTTGCCGAAATGGATATGGATTTTTCCCTTTTGTCCCATAATCCCTTTGCGCATTGCCAGGTTATCTTCGTTTTGCTCCTTTGTATAGCCTCCAAAGAATTTTATGGAATACAGTGATCGAACTTTATCGGTGTCACAGGGATCCAGCTGATAGGATAATGTAACCGGCATAATATTCAGTTTCATGAAATGCTCCTTCAATGATCCTGTAGATGACAATCCAAGCATATTCAATACACCTGGCTGGGTACGGTCATTTCCGTCTTTTGCTCGCCCTTCCCGCTGTGCTATCCATACAGATTTCTTCCGTTCAATCAGCGTATCATGTATGTAGTAAGACAGCAGCTTAGATGCCGTAACAAGCTCACGCACAGGGAGATTTCGTTTCACAATGAAACTTTTGTTTAATCGGGCGAGATCCTTAACCCAAGGTACCTGCAACAGGTTGTCGCCAATAGCAATTTCAGCAGTTTCGAATCCCTGCTCCACAATGGCCATATTGAGTAGTGAAGGATCCAGGATAATATCGCGATGGTTTGAGATGAAAAGATAACGTTCACCACTCACCAGATTTTCTGTACCTGACTTGGTGAATCCCTTGCTCGTTTTTGCTAAAATAGATGTAATAGCCTGATAGATTACTTTCTCCTGAAACTCGTTTATGGTATGTATTGACCGTAATTGCGCCTTGACGATATCCATTGGCAAATCCGGGAATACTGTTTTAATAAGCAAATCAGAAAGCTCAGAATTTAGAAGTTTATCCATCACTGTTCGGAATTCAAAATCTCTGAATGGACGTATATCTTCAAAATGGGAATCTTGTATCATGGTATTAATTCTCCGGCATTATTTCAATAATCCAAGTTACTACTTTTAGAGTGAATTCATAAAATCGATCCACTAGTTGATGAATAAACCAGATACCGAATTCAAATTCTTTATCATACAAAAAACCTACTGGCTTGACACAATTACAGATATTATTTCAGGATGATTACCTTATCGCGATAAACAAACCACACGGCCTTCTTGCACACCGATCTGGAATTGCTGCTGACGCCACCGATTTTGCTCTTCAAATGGTTAAGGAAGAAACCGGAAAATATATCTACAGTATCCATCGGATTGACAGGAAGACTGGAGGTGTTTTGCTATTTTCATTTGACCCAGAAGTTCAGCGTGCTTTACAATTGCAGTTGGAAACCCAAAAAATAAGAAAGCGTTACCTGGCCATAGTGAGGGGACATCCTGAAAAAAACGGAACCATAGACTATCCCCTCACCAATGACCGGGGAACAAAACAAAACGCGGTAACTGAATTTACCACCCTGGAACGTGTGGAGTTAGATTTTCCGTCTTCCAATCAGCTGACATCCCGATATGCTTTACTTGAAATCCATCCTCTTACAGGCAGGCACCACCAGATCCGGAAACATTTAGCCCATATAAATCATCCAATAATAGCAGACAGGCCACATGGCTGTAACAAGCAAAACAAACTCTTTCTGGAGAAATTCGGACTGATGACCATGCTTTTACATGCTGCCGAATTAGGTTTTGTTCATCCAGTGACTGGGGAAAACGTGAATATTAAGGCTCCTCTTCAGACGGAATTCCGTAGGATGACAGAGACTTTGGGATTTTCCTATTTCCGGAATCAATTTGCTTTATGACCTTGCATGGATTTCCTGCAGCAAATGTATCGGATGGTATGTCACGCGTCACTACACTTCCAGCTCCAATAACTACCCTGTGGCCAATCGTGACGCCAGGGCAAATGATCGCCCCTCCTCCAACCCAAACGTCAGAGCCTATAACAACTGGCTTTCCATTTTCCAGTCCTTCATCACGGATAGCTGCATCCATTGGATGAGTAGCAGCATATATCTGAACATTAGGTCCGAAGAGCGACCTGTCGCCAATCGTGACCTGGCAGACATCGAGTATCATGCAGTTGAAATTGAAAAACACTTTTTCACCAACATGAATGTTGCTGCCATAATCGCAGTAGAAAGGCGGCTCAATCACCAGGTCCTTTTTATATCCGCCTATCAATTGCTTCAGCAATTCTTTCCTGAGAAGTTGCTGCTCATCAGTCGTTGTATTGTATTGACCAAAAAGCAAACGCGCCCGCCGCCGCTCTGTCTTCAGTTTTGCATCGGCAGGATCGTAGAGTCCACCAGCGAGCATCTTCTGTTTTTGGGTATCCATGGATAAAATTTAATTTTCAAACACAAAAATCATGTTCCGAAGGCAACTACTTCCTGATTCTAATTCAATCAGGAAGGCCGTTTATAACCTGACCTGTACGCCCTGGCTAACAGATCCGAGGCCTTAGGATTTCCCGTGATTTCCATCTTCCTGGAATCCCATGAAACACTTGAGCCAGTATAATAGGAAATCATTGCCAATTGCACAGTAGCAGTGGATTGGAAGGCATCAGTAATGGTGCAACTCAACAGACTTTTATCCTTTGCTTTTACAGCTTTGAGAAAACTTTCAAGGTGATTTTCCTGCATTTTATCAGAAGGTATTTCCTGTACTTCTTGGGTTTGATTTCTACCTGCCGGCATTATATATACCTTGTTGTCGGAAGCGAAAATAGTCGCTGTTTCCCCATAGAAAAATACCCCATTATTAAATTGCGTATTCAGGTCGCCGGTACCCCAAAGCCGATGTTGCCAAATAACCGGGCATTCATCAAAATTCATAGTTGCAGTGAGTGTATCTGGCGTGGTGATTTTGCCATCAAGTACAGATAGACCTCCTACGCTACTGAATGATTCAGGCATACCGAATCCCATTATTTTCCTTGTGATGTCAATATTGTGAATGCCCCAATCGACTAGGTGACCGTTGCCGTATTCCTTTTCAAGTCGCCAAGCCATATGACCTATATTAGGTCTGTAGTCCAGTTTTGGCGCAGGCCCACACCATGTTTCCCAGTCTAGTGAAGATGGCGGCGCCTGTATCGATGTATCTTGCAATACCGGATTGTAATGAATCTGCACACCAATCTGATGAATTTTCCCAGCTTTTCCTTCACCAATTAGTTCCTTTGCTTTCTTAAATGCGTTGCTTTGCCTTCGTTGAAATCCTATCTGAACAATATTTCCAGCTTTTTCGGCTGCTTTTACCATTGCTAAGCCTTCTTTGATATCATAAGCCAATGGTTTTTCACAGTAAACATCCAATCCTTTTTCGCATGCCGCGATAAAATGCAATGCATGCCAATGAGGAGGAGAAGCAATAAAAACTGCCTCAAGTCCTTTAAGGTTCAAGAGGTCCTTGAAATCTTTTAGTTCTTTGGGTCTGCTGCCCTGCAGTTTTTCCAATTCATCAGCACTTGTCTTCAGATGATCGGTATCCACATCGCAAATTGCAATTACCTCCACCCCTCCAACGCTAAGAGCGGCTTTAGTTATAACCATACCATACCAACCGCTGCCGATAAGACCTATCTTCAGTTTTTTGGACTGGGAAAAAGTCTGACCTGGTAAAAATGAAAAAACTGCCGCTGATCCCATGGCAGTTTTTCCTATAAATTTTCGTCTATTCATTGCTTAATGTTTATTATTTGTTTTTATAAACATAAGCAAAAAAGATCATATAGCCAGTTTGCAACCGGACGACAGTTAGTTTAAATATTTGAGGATATTTTCATCCATCGGCTTCACTTTGGAAGGGAAATATTCCAAGAGTTTGCCATTTTCATCAATGAGGAATTTATTGAAATTCCAGGCTATTTCATAGTCACCTACGCCATTCATTGACTTCTTGGTAAGCCACTGATAGATGGGATGCTGATTGTCGCCCTTCACCTCTACGAGAGTAGTTATAGGGAATGTGACATTGTACTTGCCAGAACAAAATTGCTTTATTTCCAATTCCGTATCGAGTTCCTGTCCGCCAAACTGATCGCATGGGAAACCTACCACAACAAGCTTATCCGCATACATCGTAGATAACTTCTGAAGATCTTCGTATTGTGGAGTGTAGCCGCATTTTGAAGCCACATTCACTACGAGAATTTTCTTCCCCTTGAAGGAAGAGAGATCGATGACTTTATCGCTGTCGAGAGCTTTAATTTTGTAGGAGTGCAGGGTGCTTTCAGATACATTGAGCAGCATCGAAAAAAGCAATAAAATGTTGATTAGCATGGTATGAAGTTTTTTTGAGTTACA
>JBGSYX010000493.1:0-12773 GCA_041750735.1 Cyclobacteriaceae bacterium | reverse complement strand
TGAACGTATCATCTCCGATTAATCAAGTAAAGTATTTCTGATTGGCAGACGATGTGTTTAATACTTGAATTGAAAGCGGCCATTTACTTTTTGGGTTTGTAAAAAATGGCAAAAAACTCAATAATGAAGCCGACCATTACAACGATGGGCCCGAGCGTAATACCCAAAAAGCCAAATCCATAGTCGCTTTTGTCCAGCGTCATTATAAAAAATCCTATAATCAATACCCCTATGCCTGTGAGCATGAGTATGTAATTGGTTTTGCCAAATGCGAGGTTTTCTTTTTTATTCATATCCTAATACAGTTCGTTCAACGACAGTTTTAAGTACCTTCTAACTGCAGTCAGCGTACTCACTGCTCCGATTACAATTCCGACAGTTAGCAACAAGGCATATAGTTTCAGCAGTGAATCTCCAAGATCAATCTGGTTCAAATCCTTAATCATAGTATAGGCATACTTTTGAGTAGCAAACAACAGCATCGATGCTAATATACCGGCTACTAAACCATGAAATGCCGCACTTCTTACGAATGGCCAGATGATGAATCCGGTTTTTGCCCCGACAAGTTGCATGCTTCGAATCAAAAATCGCTGCGAAAACAGCGCAAGTTTAATGGTATTGTTGATAAGGATCACGATAGTTAATAGTACAATGATGGTGATTCCCGCCAGAATGATACTTATTGTGGCTGCATTTGAATTGATGGACTGAACCAAACTTGGCGTAAATGCAACCTCAAACACGGACTCTGTTTTACTTAATTCGTCCTGGATTTTTGTCATACTTTCTTCGGTCTGAAAATCCTGCGCGATCGTGATAATAAATGCATCGCGGAGTGGGTTTTCTCCCAGGAATGCTACGAAGTCTTCACCTGTCTTGCTGGAAAATGATTTGGCAGCATCCTCCCTGGATATATATACAATTTCTGGCTTTTCGGCTTTTTTGGCTATATATTCTTTTTCTGACAGCAGTTTGTTGATCCGGATACGGTCGTTTTCAGTAACAGTTTTCTGAAGATAAACCTGCATGGTAACGTTTTCCCGGATGATACTTGTAAGTCGGCTTGCATGCAATATCATAAGCCCAAGTAAGCCGATTAAAAATAAGGCAAGGGTGATGGAAAACACCACACTAAAATAAGGATAACTGCCAAGTTTCTTTTTCTTCTTGTTTTTCAATGATTCCAGACACTGAAGTGAAGTGCAAAACTAACAATAAATCTTTATGAATCCTGAGAAACTATGATACGAGGGCTGATACAAAAAAAGCCTCGAAAGAGGCTTTTTTACTATGGTGGTTTTAAGTCTTAATGACTCTTATTCATCTGGATTATTTTCAATTCATTTACCAGACTGTCATTTTCTATGCGCTCGAGGGGTGTCGGTTTCACCTGGTCGTTGAGCAATCGGTAGAAGTTTTCTTTGTAATACAGGAAGAACTTTTTACCAGATTTAGAATTTATCTCGATGATCTCGTATGGCATATCATCAAATGTTCCAAGCAGATATAGCTTATTTTCATAAAACTTATAGTGGAACTTATTTTTCTTGTCCTTGATAGTGGCAACTTCTACTGCTTCGGAAAGTGGTTCCGCTATGGTTTCAGTGGACTGGGTTTTCAAGGCACTTATTTCCTCCGATTCAAATTCATCATCCGTAAAGGTTTCTACACGGGGTGTTACCACATTTGGTTTTGCCGTCGAAGCTGAAGCAGTGGTTGATGATTTATCTCGTTTTTTAGACTTCTGGGCTGTTCCGGATTCCGTTTTGGAAATTTCAGAATCAGGTGAGGTTGCTGTGTCCGAATGGGTATCTGTAGTTTGTATCTGAGGAATGGCTGGAACTACTTCTTCGGTTTCTGCCAGTGTAGAATCAGTATATGCCAATTCCACTTTTGGCAGGGTGCTTTCATTTCCTCGATTTAGTAGATAATAAGTGCCAAAACCAATTCCTGCTGTGATAGCTACTACGGCGACAGCTTTAAAAGCAATGGTTTGATAAACCGGCGTATAGATCGGGATATTTTCAAGCCGGGCTTTAAGCTCCAGTCTTCGGAAATTCTTTACTCCATTAATTACTTCCTGTTGAAATCCCAGTTCTTTACTTAAATCAGGATTGCTTTGGAGCTGATTCTCAAAATCCATCCGCTGTTTCTCCGACATTTCATTGTCGAGGTAACTCCCAACTAATTGCTCATATGACTGACCCTTGCTCATATTCTCTTAATCTAAAAAGTCGCGTTCTGAATATTTTGATTTTACCAACTGATACAACTTTTGTTTACACTTATACTTTTTGGTTTTTGCCGTATCTGTATTGGCATAGCCCAACTTTTCAGCGATATCTGTCATTGACAACCCATCGAAGTAATGATACGAAAGTATCTTTCTGCATGTGTCGCCCATTTGGTTTATGATGTCATGGATTATTTTCGCTTTTTCTTCCTGTTCGTGGCCCGAATAGTGCGGAGTATCCTTTTCATCACTCACCAACCTGCTTTTTCTTTCGAGTTCTTTTCTCCAAAGGTTTTGGCAGATACTGTACAGGTAAGTACTTATTTTAGAAGTAAGGACCAGGTTGCCGCTTATTGCTTTTTGCCAGAACACCACCAGGGCGTCCTGATACACATCTTTGGCTTCCTGTTCACTACCATTGTTTTTAATGACCATATTGGTCATCATTCTATAGTACTTCTTATACAGGTAATCCAAGGCACTTTCATCGCCAATTGAAATTTTATTTAAAACTTCACTGTCATTCATGTGCCTTCTGACTTATATACTTTCAATATCCTGAGGGTAACCCGAATTGAAGCGTTAAAGTAGTAAAAATTATGCCTATTCGTTTATTACACGCCAAATTCAGAAACAAAAAATTATAGGGGAATAACTTCATCCGGGGCTATAATAAATATCTTTCCTGGGTGTTTAATGGATAAGGCTGCGGTTGACATGCCAGTAAATTTACCGAATGCCGGTAGAAACCCGGCATTTTCACCAAAGTAAAAACATTGAGACCGAAGGGATTGACGCGCAGGTGCCCGGAGTACTACTCCCGGGTGAATATGGCCACAAAGGTTATAGAGCGGTGGGTTATATTCTGAAGTTAAAGGCTCATGACTGAACAAAAATGGTGTAATAGCCAAAGGCGTCTTATGAATACGCATAAATGAATAATGCGGCTCCTCCAAAATATCGTGATTGCCAAGAACTAGTTCTGGTATGTGGTCATAGTTTTCTTTAAAAAAATGTCGTACAACTTCCCAGGAATTGTTATAACTGCTGTGAAATAAATCGCCCAGGATGATAAGTCGCTTTGGTTTATAGTGCTGAAGGAGATGGAACAGTCTATTCAAATCGTCGGAATGTATGCTGTCTGGAATAGGTATGCCAGACTTCCGGAAATGTGTTGCTTTTCCGAGGTGGATATCAGCCACAAGCAGGATTTGCTGCTCCATCCAATAGATTGCCTTATATGGATGCAGCAAAAGATTTTGTCCTAAATGCTCAAATTTATGATCTTTCACTATATATTTACCATTGCTATTTGTTGCAGATCCATCCGCCGGGCTACCATTATTGAAATCATTTAATTATCAGTTAGCTTTTTTAACAATCGATTTTTTACATCCTCATTAATGCCTAATAGATTATTTGAACCTCACAGACATAGTTAAAGAAAATTGAATCAAAATTAATTAAAATGAAAACACGCTTTTTATTAGTCCCTGTCATCATACTCCTGAGCTTGGTAGCATCTAATCTTTATGCTCAGACAAATCCTCAAGCCATTGTTGGTGTTTGGTTCAATGAAGAAAAGGACGCGAAAATAAAGGTGTATGAGGAAAATGGTAAATTTTTTGGAAAAATAGTTTGGCATCGCACGGGCGCTGATGTGTCCAATTTTGACGATAAAAATCCGGATCCGGAATTAAAGAAGCGCAAGAAAATTGGCCTGATACTTCTGGAAAGTTTTGTGTTTTCTGGAAATCAATGGGAGGATGGCACCATCTATGACCCAAAAAGCGGAAAGACCTACAGTTGTGTCATCAAAATGGAAAAGGATGGCAGCCTGCATGTACGTGGATATATTGGTATTTCACTCATTGGTCGCACGACTTACTGGACCAGAACCGAATAGTCAACCGGCGTCTTTTTCCAATTGTTGCTGCATTCTTTTAATGCGGTCTGTTATTTTTTCAGTACTGAGTTTTTGCCTTAGTCCGTCGGCCATGATGGGAAAAGCAAAAGGACTGAATTTCTCCGGATACTTCATTATAATCTGTTGGTTGTTAATTTTGTCCAGCGTATTGAGCAGTCGCTGATAGTCGAGTTGCAGGGTAATTACTTCTTCTCTGGCTTGGTCCAATAAAAGATTCTGCGGGTCGTACTGAGTGAACACATCAAAAAGAAGGGAGGAAGAAGATTGTAAATGTTTTTGCGCAATCAGTTTACCAGGATAGCCCTTGAACAAAAGACCGGCGATGGTTGCCACATCACGGAATTTCGATTTGGCAAGCCCAGACTTATTGATGCACTCTGCAATATCTTCAACAAGATGTTTTTTAGTGAAGAGATCTTCCTCCAGAGCTTCTTCAATCGGGATATCCTGATCGGAAAGCAACTCAAATCCATAGTCATTCATTGCAATGGAAAAAGTGGAAGGAACTTTCCGACCAATACGGTAAGCAACCAACGCACTGAGAATTTCATGGACAAACCGGCCTTCAAACGGGAATATAAACACATGACAACTGTCGTCAGTCGTAGTTTTTTCTATGAGAAGGGTATCCGTACCCGGAATGGCCGACCATAACTGCTGAATTTCCAGTAGCGGTTTTACAGTCAACATCTCAATGCCATCAAAATTACCTGTTCTGGCTGCTTCCAGTTTTTGCCGTATTTGTTCAGAGAGTTTGGAAGATAGCGGCAATCGGCCACCACCCCATGCAGGTACTTTACCGGATTTCTTCTTGGTTAATTTCGCGTATACAACCATATCTTTTACTTTTACCAATTCCAATGGCCTACCACCAAACCAAAATACTTGTCCGATATTCAGTGAACTGATAAAGCTTTCTTCTATGGTGCCGAGGTATCCACCGGAGGAAAGTCTTACCTGCAAAACCGGATCACCAACGATAGTACCGATTGAGAGCCGATGCCTGGTAATGAGTCGTTTGCTTGCGATTTTGAAGAGTCCTGATTCAAAGTGAACTTTTGAATATTCAGCATAATTGCTTAGGCTTTTTCCCCCGGAGGTAATGAAATCCAGCGCCCACTGCCATTCATTGTTATGCAGATTCTTGTAGGCATGTGTTGATCGCAGTTCATTCCAGATTTTGTCCGGATCAAATCCGCTACCCGAGGCCAGCGTCACAAGGTATTGCACGAGTACATCGAGCGGCCCTACAATAGGTTGGCGATCCTCATGAATGCCAAGTTTTTCAGCATTTTTCAGCGCCGATCCTTCAATGAGTTCAAGGGAATGTGTGGGCACAAAGAAAATACGGCTGGTCACTCCCGGCTGGTGACCGCTTCGTCCGGCTCTTTGGAGAAACCTTGAAATTCCCTTCGGCCCACCGATCTGAATTATGGTGTCAACGGGGCTAAAATCGACACCCAGGTCCAGGCTCGACGTACATACAACTAACTTCAACTTGCCGGCGGCTAGGGCGTCCTCAACCCAGATGCGGATATGCTGATCGATGGAGCCATGATGCATGGCCATAATGCCGGCGAGTTCGGGCATCTTGTTGAGGATCTCCTTATACCAAAATTCGGCTTGTGATCGGGTGTTGGTGAAAAGGAGGGTAGTATTACTATTCTGGATAATGGGCACTATTTTATGAAGCAAATTCAGTCCTAGATGCCCTGACCAGGGAAATCGCTCTATCGAATCAGGAAGGATAGTCTCTATCTCTGTCTTTTTGATGGTATTTGCGCGAATAACGACCTTATCGTCATCTTTTTTACAAGGAATAAGAACCTGAAGTGCCTCGTTAAGATTCCCAATCGTAGCGGAGATGCCCCAAATTTTTAACTCCTTATTTGAAACCGCGGCGATATGTGCTATGGCCAGCTCAGTTTGCACACCGCGTTTCGTGCCGAGTAGTTCGTGCCATTCATCAACAATAATACTTTCCGTGTTACTGAAAAAATGTTCATGATTCTTCATACTGAACAGTATATGCAGGCTTTCAGGTGTGGTTACGAGGCATTCAGGTGCGTGGGACCATTGTTGTTTTCGTTGCGACACTGACGTATCTCCTGTTCTTAACTCTATTCTCCAATCCAGATGAAGCCCATCAGTAAAATGTTGCAATGCTTGGCGAATGTCTTTGGCTAAAGCTCTGAGTGGGGTAATCCACAGAATTTTTAGCCCAGCGGATTTCTTGGCTAGGCCAGAATTTCGCTTAATCGAATCCATTACTGCGGCTACCCACAGTGCATATGTCTTGCCGCTCCCTGTTGGCGCATTAAGCAAACCGCTTTGTCCTTCGTGAAATGCCGTCCATACATTAATTTGATATGGAAAAGGCTTCCAATGATTCTCAGAAAACCATCGCAATGCTGGTGCAAAATGAGCCGGCAACGCTGCTGATGGATTTTTCATGGATTATGGACTGATTTTTTTTGTAAGTCAGCAAAGTATATGCATCAAAGTTAAGGCATTCAGTGGGTGTTGAATAATTTAAAACCAGGCAGAAAGTAAAATTTTATGTGGTGACCTTTTTCGATTATGTACACTAAGAATCGATAATACAAAACAATCCCTAAAAAGACTGTCTATGAAGACACACAATTCGTCTAGTTTGCTGCAGAATTTGCTTGCGGTTTACAGCATTTTCATCACTATAAACCTCGGGGCACAATCGATAGATGGTGGATTTGGCGCCAGATCCAAAGCATTGGGAGATGCAAGTACCACCATCACAGATACATGGGCGATATTCAATAATGTCGGAGGAATTTCCGGGGTAAAAAAGGGTAGTGTCGGTTTTGGATTCAACCATTACTTTGATGTGGATGGGTTTAATTCTGTTGCTGTTGGTATGGTACAGCCAACACGATATGGAAGTATTGGAGTTTCAGCGCTTCGTTTTGGCGATGACCTGTACAATGAACAATTGTATTCCATGGGTTTTGGAAACAAGATCGGATTCGTACGACTGGGTTTTAGGGCAAATTATTACCAGATACACGTCGCAGAGTATGGTACAGCTAATGGATTTTTAATGGATTTCGGAGGTATTGTAGAGCTAACTCCTCAATGGTCTTTTGGTGCGTCTGTTTCAAATTTCACAGCCTCGTCATTAAGTGATCTCGACAACGCAGCTTTACCGGTTGTGATGAAAGTCGGAATTTCATATATGCCCAATGAAAAGGTAACGTTGCTTGCAGATTTGGTAAAGGATGTCGAATTCGATCCTGAAATCAGGGCAGGGCTGGAGTATTGGATAAATCATAAACTTGCATTGAGGACAGGGCTTAATTCCCATCCTTTTTCCGGTTTCGCTGGGTTTGGCCTTAAGCTGAAGCAATTTGAAGTGGATTATGCGGTTTGTTCTCATCAGTTTCTGGGATTCAACCACCAGCTATCTGTCAATTTCCAATATCAAAGAAGCGATGTCAAGTAGAGTTTTACTTGTGATATACTTGGTGTTCGGTTTGGCCACTGCCGGAAATTCCCAGGGTCAGGTTGTCGATTCGCTGGATTTTGAGAGCATTATAGAAAATCTGTTGCCGCAACAGGAATACGACTTCAACTACAATGACCTGTACGATAAGCTTTTTACACTTTATTCCAATCCTTTCGATTTGAATACCTCTGATCGATTGGATTTTCAGGCATTATTTTTCTTGAGTGAGTCTGAAATCGATGCTATTCTAAATCATCGGAAAAAGTACGGAGATTTTATAACTCTGTACGAACTTCAGGGGGTGGAAGGGATAGATCACTCACTGATCACAAGGTTATTGCCCTTCATCAAAATCACCCCTCCAGGAAACGGTTCTTTTGCCAGTAAATTGAAATCTCCAGATGTCCATGAAGTCTTCATGCGATATCAAACCGATTTTGAACATAAGAAGGGTTACACTCCACCTGATACCTCGGCTCAGGGCGACATATCGTCAAGATATATGGGAAATCCGGGGCGGTTTTTTTCAAGATATACTTATTCACGAGCGTCGTCGTACAGTTTTGGATTTACTGTAGAAAAGGATCCCGGGGAGCAAATCATATGGGATCCAAGCACAAAGCGATATGGCATGGATTATTATTCTTTACATGCGATGGTGGAAGATATCGGCGTGGTGAAAAAAATAATTGTTGGCGATTTCAGTCTCGATCATGGACATGGATTGATTTATGGTTCAGGACTCAGGATAGGGAAGGGGTTTGAACCAATTACCACTATACGGCGCAATAGCCTCGGTCTTCGTCCTTATCGATCAGTTTACGAAAACAAAGACTTCACCGGGGTGGCCATGGAGTGTTCAATAAGAGGCATGAGTTATACGGTGTTTTATTCAAAAGTAAACAGAGACGCAGTACTAAGGCCCGATCTGCTGGAAACTGAGGATTTTACGATTTCATATATTCAGGAAATGGGCTTGCACCGGACACCTTCTGAAATTAATGCGAAGCACACGCTTACAGATAAGACGATTGGCGGAAATATGTGTTTTTATGATAAAAAAGGCAAATTTGAAATCGGCTTGAATGGGTTGATGACTTCGTATAATTTTCCTATCGCCCAAAGCGCCAAGCCATACCAAAGGTTTAATTTTTCGGGTGTTCAAAATCAGGCCGGAAGTTTTTATGCTAATTGGTATGTCCGAAACGGACATGTATTTGGGGAGGTAGCTTCATCCAAAGGAGGCGGAACAGCAATTTCTGCTGGGTTACTGAAGAGTCTGACACCCGGATTGCAAATGGCCATTCACTATCGGAATTATTCGCGCAACTACCATTCTTTTTATGGAAGTTCGTTTGGCATGAATTCAACCATTAGCAATGAGCAGGGGATCTATTGGGGACTGAAGTTTAATCCGCTGCGAAATTTCCAGGTAGCAACTTATTTCGATTTTTATAAATTTCCATGGTTGAAATACCGCGTCGATGCTCCTTCAATGGGCCGGGATTTTATGATTTCAACCCAGTGGCGACAATATGGACGCACAAATTTGACATTGCAATACCGACATCGCCTTTCGCAGGAAAACCAGTTGGTTGAAGGAAATCCGTACAGTATACTGACTGATAAAAATCGACATCAGTTATTCCTCGTGCTGGATCATGAGATTCAAAGAAATTTGTCGATACGGACCAAGCTTCAATTCACCGAAGTAAAGTTCGGAACAGAGCACTATTCTGGCATGGCGATAGCGCAGGATATTTCTTATTCCATGAAGAAAGCAAGCTTTTCGATCCGATATTCTATGTTCGATGCCGACGACTACGATAGCCGGCTATTTATTTATGAGCGGGAAGTACTGCATGGCTATTACATGCCTTCCTATTATGGAGAGGGATTAAGATATTATCTGGTTTCCCGATATGATCTCACACGTCGGATGTCTTGTTGGATCAAGATCGCTCAAACTAAATATTTCGATAAAGAGACTATTGGATCAGGCCTGGATATCATAAATGGCCCAAAACGGACTAGTTTGACCCTTCAACTTCGATATAGGATCTGAAATCCAGCATAGTCTTTTGATTTGCTGATTATATGCTTAATTTTAAACGGTTGGTCACATTGCTAAATAAATGAGGCTAATTGACCAGTCAATTGATTTTTTTAACAGGCGGATTTTGCCCGTAATAGCTCATTAAACCCAACCTAAATTCATGGAGGATATTCAAAGACTCGTTGATATTATTAATCAACGAAAACAGCGGCAGTACCCATTGCTGGACCTGAAAGGCGTTAGCGAAAGTTCAACGAAAGAAAGCGTCTTTTATCATTATGTAAAAAAGCGGCAGTTTAATAATGATGAAATTGCAGCCAATGAATTGTATGGCTCAAAAAGTGATGACGACCGTTACAGAATGCTTAAATCCAGACTGAAGCAAAAACTACTCAATCACCTTTTTTTTCTTGACCTCACTGATAATAATCAGCGAACAGCCCTCGCTTTTGAGCAAGAATGTATGGATCATTTGCATCAGGCACGATTGCTTGATTTTGTAAATGAACAGAAAATTGCAAAAAGCCTGGTATTGAAAGCACTCACTACAGCACAAAGAGGTGAGTTTACCAAGCACATTATATCAAGTTGTGAGGAATTACTAAAAATTTATAGCGAAAACTTCCAGCCACATTTATTTGCGGAAATAAAGGAGAAACTTGCGGAATCCCGGCTACTGTATGCCAGGGAGGAGGAGGTGCGTACACAGTACTATTTCATGAGGATGATGATCCTGAAGTCTGTGAACTCACGAAAGAATAATCTTGACGCCGCAGATGAAATTATTGCTCTTTTCGAAAAGGAATGGAATAGCACGAAATCCTATAATGTGTTTCATTATTTGATACAGCTGAGGCTATTAGTCTGGGAGTTAAGGGGTGAGTTCCTGGAAATTATTCCGGTTATGCGTGAGATTGAAACAGGAAAGTATCATGGCACAACCCTCAATGTTTATCGGCTTGACCAGCAAAACATTATCCTTTCGCTCGCTTTTGCCTATTTCAGGGGGAAAAAATATGAGGAAGGTTTAAAGTATATAAAAAAACATGCGGGGTTAATTCAAAAGAAATCCAGTGCATGGTTTCAGCTCAATGAAACTTACTTTCTCACGGCCATGTTTTTAGCAGATTATGAATTAGCCGCTGAAAACATCGAATCTGTGATGCAAAGTGATGGGTTTGAAGAGCTCTCCGGTGATGAATTGGCGAAGTGGAAGTTGTATCATGTATATCTGCATCTCATGAAATCTGGTAATGCATATCTGTGGAAGCACCATAGACAGTTGATTGAGAATATACCGGAAAAAGTTGATGGAAAGGAAGGGTTCAACCTTGCAATTTTTATCCTTCAATTCATTTATTTTTTGGATGCGCAGAATCTACAAAAACTTACGGCTATCCGAAATGAATTAAAAGGGTATATGGCCAATCATTTCAAGGAGAATTTCAGTTACCGGTCTCGAACTTTTTATAAGCTAATGAATATTGTGGTAGAGAATAAAATGGATCAGCATATGGTTCAGGTGAAATCACGATACCTATTAAAGAAGCTCCAATCCAATCAGATAGTTGGTAGTTTATATCCTGAATACGAAATAGTTCCGCTCGAGACTTTATGGGAGAAAATTATTGAAAAGCTAAAGCCGTAGGAAAAAGGGTGTAAGTCATTTAGGATACCCGACTGGCGCTAGAGCCAAATTATTCAGCAAGCTTACAATCGAGGGCCCTTTCTTCAGCGATGGATTCCGTAATTTGAATAGCGGCTCACAAGCTAAATTTAAGGTGGTGTTTGTTTCGGCAAAAGAGTAACACATTTTCAGGTACGAGTCACAGACTTGCGCCAGTTTAGGGGGGCTATTTTCGCTTTTTGATATTTGATGGATCTCTGCTGGTATGGAAAATGTCCAGGATATAGATTGATTTCTCTGTCACCTCATAGATGATTTTATAACTCCAAATCACTTTTGAGCGATAGTTGCCAGGTTCATCTTCCAGATGGTGTTCTCTCTCAAATTTTTCTGGTAAATCGTTTAATGATTTAGTCTGGGAGGAAATTTCATTTCTGACCTTTTTGGCAATTTCGATAGATTATCTACCCTTGATGTAATTGTAAATATTTCTTAGTGATTTTTTTCTTCATCGTCCCAGATGATTTTCAACCTCTTTTTTACCATTCCTTCATCTCTTTTTCAAGGTCTTCCTGAGTGGTAAATTGACCGGCCTTAATCCTTGCCCTGGCAGCGCTGACTCTCTTTTTAAGGATTTCTTGACTCATGGGTTCTCCTGGCAAAATATAATCATCCTGGTAATATTCCTTAGCTAGAGCATAAAGCATTTTTAAGAGTCTTGCATCTGCTACTTCTATGTAATGATAAAGCTCTTCCCGGATTTGAACTGCTCCCATAATTATTTCTCTTTAATCAAAGTTATCGATTTCAACTTAAAATTTGATTTAACTCAACAGATGATATTTCATGATTACCTCTTTCAAGACCTACAGACCAATTTGAATGAATTGGTTACTTCGGGAAAAAAGCGTCTTTGCGCCTTTGCGGTGAATAGTGTTTTGAAATTACTTTCTGCGGTTTTTAACCCATCGCAGGCTTACGCATCGTAAAGCAAAAAAGCCCAGCTCTTTCAGGTTTCGGTTTCAATCATTTCATTTTCTCCTGGTTAATCGCCGGATCAAAGATCCTGCTTTCCATTTTCTGTCACAAGTCACAGACTTGCGCCAGTTTGAGGGGCAGGCTTACGCGTCGTAAAGCAAAAAAGCCGGGCTCTTTCAGGTTTCGGTTTCCATCATTTCATTTTCTCCTGGGCAATCGCCAGATCAAAGATCCTGCTTTACATTTTCTGTCACAAGTCACAGACTTGCGCCAATTGGGTGGGGTTTATATTCAATGTTTCTGATAAAGAAAAAAGTGCATCTAATTTTAGCTGTCATTCGGTTAATCTTTGTTTCATCCTTTTCAGAACTAAAGAACACAAAAACATATGTTGTGTGAATTGGGTGCCCAAGCATAAATGGTCTTATCGTAAATATACCCTCCTTAAAATCTCCAGTCTTAAGAAAC
>JBGSYX010000492.1:0-4660 GCA_041750735.1 Cyclobacteriaceae bacterium | reverse complement strand
CCCTTGGCAAGGGGTGAAAAAATGTGAGGCATTCGGTCCCAGTCCTATGCAAAATAGTCCTGCTCCGTTTATGTTCTGGTCGTCAGAGTTTCTCATTCCAAAAGAACCAATTAGCGAAGACTGCCTGTACCTGAACGTATGGACAAAAGCTAAAAAGCGCGAAGAAAAGCTCCCTGTGTTGGTTTACATCTATGGTGGGGGTTTCCGATCTGGTGGTGCGGGTTGTGCGATATATGATGGCGAAGCCATGGCTAAAAAAGGGGTTGTTTTTGTCAGCATCAACTATCGGGTTGGAGTGTTTGGATTTTTCGCACATCCTGAGCTTACTGAAGAGTCCGGGCACAATGCATCTGGAAATTATGCCATTATGGACATGATAGCTGCTCTTCAATGGGTGAAAAATAATATTGCAGCTTTTGGCGGTGATCCAGGCAATGTAACCATCGCCGGACAGTCAGCAGGATCGTTTGGCGTCAATTTCCTTACTATTTCTCCTTTAGCAAAAGGACTATTTCACAAAGCTATCGCCCAAAGTGGAGCCGGATTTTTGTCAAGCCCGCGGCGATCGAATATGGATCTGAAAGATGCAGAGAATAATGGAGTGGAGTATGCAACAAAGCTTGGTGCATCAAACATCATGGATTTACGGGCAATATCGGCCGAAGAAATCCAGAAAACTGAAGGCGGAATGTCGGGGCCGTTTAATGATGGCTATGTGATAATCGAGAGCGTTATGGATGCATACCTGAATGGTAGGCAAAATGATGTGCCAGTTATTGTCGGGTGGAACAAGGACGATAAAGTGATGCTCAGGGCAGCTCCGGCTGAAGAGTTTAGGGAACAAATGAAATCGAGGTTCGGGGATCTTTCGGATGAGTTCTTTGCCGCGTATCCCGCGACTACTGAAGAGGAAGCTATGCAGTCGCAATTTGATCTCGGTCGTGATGAGGTTTTTGGAATTCAGATGTACACCTGGGCAAAAGTTCAGACCAACGTTTCAAAATCACCGGTCTATCTGTACAATTTTAATAGGGCCGTGCCCGCATCCACTCCAGAGACACAGTTTGGAGCCTTTCATTCAGGGGAAATCGTGTACGCCTACGACAATCTTCACACCCTCAACCGGCCATGGGAACCCGTTGATCAGAATATCGCCGATGTCATGTCGAATTACTGGACTAATTTCATCAAGTCAGGTAATCCGAACGCTGAAGGTCTTCCGGAATGGAGCGCCTATGATCCCAACGATGAAAATGTGTTGATTCTCGATATCGAGACAAGGCAAACGAGTATTCCGGATAAGGTGAAGTTTAGTTTCTGGGAGACGTATTATGAATCGCTCAAACAATAATCATTATTTCATAGACTTCTAAATCCCAGCTTCTATCTGGAATCTCCACTGCCATGCATTTGTATCTGGATTTGCATCGGTAATCCAGTCTGATTGCAGGTAGCTCACATCGGTCTGCAATTTTAACCTGTGTCCTTTGATGTATTTACTGGCGCCAAGAGTATATTCCCGACGCTTGGGAGCCAATTCATAAATTTGATCCTGTGGCATGAGATGCGTGTACCTTAAGGCTAATTCATAATTTTTCTTCCACAGGTAGCTGAGTTGGTAATTTTCCCCATGGCCTTTATAAACATACCTGATGTTTCCCTCTTCATTTTCAGTGAGAGGATCGTTGGTAGTTCGGTGTATAAATTCAGATGAAAAAGCCCATCCATTATGCTTATAGAGGAAGTCAACCATTCGGGTTAGGATATCCCTTGTGTCGTACAGGTATGTACCAGTTTGTCCTCCCGATCGTGTTGTATTTAAATTTTACGAAAAGGTTAAACCACAAGAAAATTTAGGTTTTGGTTCCCGCGATAAGTCGCTTTCAAAGTAATCACCGCCATCACTAAAAGGACCAAAAGGCAGTAATTCCAGCCGGCCGGTATATGCTAATCCTGAGCTGGACGATGTAGTATTTCGTCCTTCACCGGTTGTTACAGCACCACGCAGGACGTAGTAGAAATTGTTCAGATAATTGTTGTAATACGCCTGTACGCCAAAATCGCGGTCAACATTAAATGTTGCGTTTACTATCGACCTGTCAACAAATTGCTGGTCACCTGATGAAATGACGCGTTGCCTGTTACCAGGAAGTTTGGATTGTCCTAAACCCAAAGAAAATCGCTTGCCAATACTATAGACAACCATGGCGTCGCGGATTATGTTGGGTTCGCCGGTATTTGATCCATCATCCATATCGCTTTTGCTAAAACCCAATTGCAGCACATATGTGAGTCTTGGTGAATAAATAAATCCATCGAATCGCAATCGCAATCTTCGCACACGGGCTTCTACTAATGTATTGTCCCAAGAATCAATGCTGTTGAGCGAAAGCCGGTTTTGAATCCTGAATCGTATATTTAGTTTGAACAGACTGTCAGGCGAGGTAATCCCCAGCCCTTTTCCATATGAAAAATAGGGCGTTGGTGTACTGCTCGATGACTTAACCTGCTGGCCAAACGATGCCACGCACAGGCAGGAAAAGGCGATGATGAATAGCGGGATGAAAAATTTAAATTGACTCATTATCTAAAAAAGTATTTTGAGTTAAGATTAAGTATCTTCTGTATAAATACCAAAACTACGTCAATGGGATTTGTTAGATCTTACTATACTGTATTTTTTTGTTGGTCATAGAATGATACATAAAATTCTGATTATTATATAAAAGGCAAAAAAACGTCCGCCATTTATAATCTTTCCTATATTTGGTTTGGCCTCAACGCTTCAAGAAGCGCTATTGGGCCAACCACAGTGTAAACCATGACCTATGAATTGTCCGGCATCTCATCCGTACCCTCTAACAATCTTTGACCTATGTTCAAATGTCTATTAATCACAACAGAACTTTATCCAGCCATAACGATAGGCATGTAAAGCGCTGGAGTTTTGTTGGCTTTCGGCGCGATGATTTCTTTGCTATAGCCGGAATCGGTATCAACGCAAAAAAGACTGTTGGTGCTCCCGAAGGGAAGACCAAGGCCGATGTGGTCTTCAAATGTACGGTCTCATTGATCCATTGGTACAAACCCCTTGGCAGATATGCTGAGTTTAAAGTGCAATAATTTCCCAGAGGCCAGAGTCAAAGGGAATAGATATCTTATTACTCAACTCTTTAAAAACTTTAACTCTTTATGAAAAAAACTTTCTTTATCGTCCTCTTATTCATCGTTCAAATTGCAGTGGCGCAAAAATCAAATCAGGATGCTGCCATACGAATCTCGGTAGATAAAATCGAACAAAAAGTCATCGAATGGCGACACGACTTTCATCAAAATCCTGAACTGGGCAATCGCGAAACCAGAACAGCAGGAATCATTGCAAAACACCTACAATCCCTCGGACTGGAAGTACAAACCGGCGTGGCCGTTACCGGTGTGGTGGGAATTTTGATAGGCGACAAGCCCGGTCCTGTGATTGCCTTGAGGGCAGATATGGATGCCCTGCCAGTCATCGAAAACAATGATTTGCCTTACAAGTCAACAGTTAAAACAGTTTACAATGGAAGGGAAACGGGTGTGATGCATGCCTGTGGCCATGACGGACACGTCGCAATACTGATGGGCGTTGCTGAAATACTCTCGGGTATGAAGATGGACTTGAAAGGAACCGTAAAATTTATATTTCAACCGGCCGAAGAAGGTGGGCCGAAAGGCGAAGAATTTGGTGCCGAACTGATGGTGAAAGAAGGTGTGCTGGAAAACCCTAAAGTGGATGTGATTTTCGGACTTCACATGAACGCTGATCTGGAAGTCGGTAAAATATCTTATCGTCCGGGTGCTACCATGGCCGGAACAGGCGATTTGAAAATAACTGTGACAGGCAAACCGTCACATGGCTCTCAGCCATGGCTATCCGTTGACCCGATCGTGGTGTCGGCACAGATCATCAATAGCCTTCAAACGATTGTAAGCCGAAATGTGAATCTCACTCAGAATCCGGCAGTTGTTACCATTGGGGCGATCAATGGGGGCAACCGGTTCAATATCATTTCCGAACAAGTGGAAATGCTGGGAACTGTGCGGACTTTTAGCGATAGCGATGAGGCGCTGGTATTTAACCGCATTCGCCAGATAGCTGAAAAGACAGCGGATGCTGCCGGAGCTTTAGCCCTGGTGGAGTTGCCATATTCTGTTCACTATCCTGTGACGTTTAATAATATTGAGCTCACCAATTCCATGCTTCCTTCCTTGCAAAAATCAGCAGGTGTGGAAAATGTGGTTCTTATGCCAGCCAAAACCGGCGCAGAAGATTTCTCCTTCTTTGCACAGAAAGTCCCTGGCTTATTCTTTTTTCTTGGTGGATTACCAAAAGGGCAAGATCCAAAAACAGCTGGGCCACATCATACGCCCCAATTTATTATCGATGACGGTGCATTTAAAACCGGCATGATCGCCATGTGCAACCTTGTGTTTGATTATATGGAGATGAATAAGAAATAGATTATATGGAAGACCGATGTCAGAAGATGGAAGTCAGAAGCATAAAGAATACCAATACCTCAAACTTGTGAAATGTGAAAACAAAAGCCATTGAAGTGATGGTAAGAGACACTCGCGATGGGATACTGGGACAGGTCCGTGACAAAATCTTCCAGCCCTT
>JBGSYX010000491.1:0-3704 GCA_041750735.1 Cyclobacteriaceae bacterium | reverse complement strand
TGAAGATCAGATGGATTATGTGAAATATCAAAACTCAATATTGATTTAAGATTTTTAAAAATACCTTTAGGCAAGCTTGTTAGCTGATTATGATACAAATAAAGCAAATTGTAAAGAATGAAAACTTGACAACAGATTAAAATTTTAACAGAATTAGGTTAAATCGGGATGTGGTGCATCGGTAGCATGCTTGTTTTGGGTACAAGAGGTACAGGGTTCAATTCCCTGCATCCCGACCACGAATTATATTTAGTCTAAAAATCAAATTTCTAATATCAAAAAATTCAAATCAAAAATTCAAATCAAAAATTCAATTTCAAAATTTATTTTATAATGTCCGTAGTAGTAAAAATCTCAGGAAAACAATATCTAGTCAGCCCTGGAGACAAATTTGTAGTAGACAGACTAGAACAAGCCGAGGATGAGATCATTGACGTGCCAGTAATTATTGCACTAGGAGGCGCTCAAACCAGTATGCGATGGGAATGACGGATTTCAAATCCTATGATTTTTTATCCGACATGTCAAATGTCGAATAGCAGGGAGTGTTAAATTGATCGCTGATTATTAGGAAAACTTAGTATAAATCAGTAGGTTACAAATACATTTTCAATTATTTACCATAACCTAAACTATTAACCACATGAAATTCATGTTAACCTGGCGTATGCACCCTGACAAACGCCATCTAGCACTCAAGGGATTCTCAGAAATGGACGCCTCTACTGACAAAGCAGATATGGGCAGCAGTATCAAACTCATTGGCCGTTGGCACGACGTTGGCAAATCGACTGGAGTTGCCATATTTGAAGCTAATGATGCTATCGCCATGGCCAACTGGGCACTTAACTGGAATACTGTACTGGATATTACTGATTTAGCTCCGGTATTGGATGATGAGGAAGCAAGAGCTCTTGGAAGAAAGAGATTCAGCTAAAATCGATTTAACAAATTATTCATTCCAAAGGTTGTCCATGTGGCGGCCTTTTTTATGCTAATCCACACCTGCGGTTGCACACTAAAAGATAATTAGGTGCTCAAAAAGCAAAGCACCTTAACGGAAATCCCATGTTTGGAGACTTCCAGTCTTCAAACTTTAATTGAAAAGCAGGGACCCAGCCTACCGGCTGGCAGGTCTGTTCAGTTCAATAAGTAGATGAATGGGTAAGGAAAAAAAGTTTGCTGAGATGCTTCTTAAGACAAAAACTTTGGGGAAATTTCAATATCAATACCTGCCATATGGACAAATTAAAAATATCGACTGCTCAATTTGAGATCAAAAGTGGAGACAAAATCTACAACCTTTCTGTTATTGAGCGTCTTTCACAAAAAGCTGCAAAAAAGGTTCACACATTATTGCTTTCCATGAATGTTCGATCATTGGCTATACATTCACAAGACACCTTTCGAAACTACAAATACTTGACCTGGCAGAATTGATAACTCGTCTTCAGAGTTATCCTTAGGTAATTCTGAGGGTGGGTAGCCTGGTTTTCTGCAGAAGTTGATCTGTAAGCGGTGGGTGACAAGTTTGACTGTAGAAATTCCAGAGAGCCGTTTACATTGACAGCAGGCGAAATAATGAAGAAAGAATTTGTTTGCCCGATGTGTAAGCCGATAATAAAGATTTAAGATTCGGGAAAGCTGGGTTGCACGTTGTCTCGATTCCCTTAACTGGTAAATAACTGGGTATTTGCCGTTCCCGCCCTTAACACAGGTCGAGTGAGTGCGAACGCTATGTATTGGTATTTACACCTAATTTGTTTCTGTCCATAAAGTAGGATTTTTGGAAAAGCAAAAAATACAAATCACAAAAAGCAAATATATTCCAATGACCCAAATTTCACTATTCAAGCAGTTTTTTTGAGTTTTTGTATTTGATTTTTGAGACTTATTTGAAATTTGGTTTTTGTTGTTTGGTGTTTAATGACTTTATAGACAGACTCTAATTATTGGGTTACTGTAGCGTCAGACTGTCTCTTTCAGGCTTACAAAATACATTTGCAAGTCTCCTTTGCCTTTAACCATGATTTTACCTCTTTTCTCAAATAAAAACTCATGATTTGCTCTTAAAAGCTCATAGGTATGCCGGGATATGTTTACTTTCCCAACCTCACCATTGCTTTCCATCCGGGAGGCCGTATTCACCGTATCCCCCCATAGGTCGTACTGAAACTTTTTAACTCCAACAATCCCGGCCACCACAGGCCCTGTATGAATACCGAGCCGCATTGAAAAGGCGGGTTTTCCTTCTGCCTCGAGTTGTTTTTTTCGTTCGGTGATAAAACGCTGCATTTTCAGACCGGCAAGTACCATATTTTTCACAGCCAGTTCAGAAGGCATAGGGATGCCCCCCGCAGCCATAAAGGAATCGCCTATAGTTTTTATTTTTTCCAACTCAAATTCTTCGCAAATATGATCAAAGGCAATAAAGCAGTGATTGATCTCCAGTACCAATTCCTGGGCAGATAACTTTTCTGCCGTCTCGGTAAATTCTTTAAAATCGGTGAACAAAATGGACACCTTATCAAATTCGCGGGCTTCTGCACTACCGTTGGCCTTGAGTTCCTCAGCGATCTCGAAGGGTAAAATATTCAGTAAAAGAGCATCAGACCTGTCTTTCTCTTTTTCGATGAGCCGTTTGGTCTTTTGAATGAATATATTGCGGCGGTATAATCCAAAGGCAATTACCCCAATCAGGAACATGCCAGCCCCTGTGCTAAAGGCAATAATCTTCTGTGTCTTTTTTTGTTGGTTTAACAGATCTACCTCTGCCTGCTTTCGGGACACCTGATAGCTGGTCTCCAGGTCAGCCATTTTCTGGATCGACACCAAATTACTTATACTGTCTCTGTAAGCAATATGATCCTTGTAATATTGGTATGAAAGGTAGGTATTCCCAAGACGCTCATGGATTTTAGCAAGTTTGAGGTTGGTGTCACTGAGTTGGTCCCTAAGCCCGTAAGAAGATGCCAGTTCAAAACTGCGTTCGGCATAATCCAGAGCAGCAGGAAGATCGTTTCTGGAAAGGTAAATATCAGCCATAGAGGCAAGGTATTCCGAGATCCCGTAATAGTCTTGCTGAATTTCCAATATAGCTATAGCCTCATTGATATTGGCCAAGGCCAATTGGTCATCGCCCTGCATGGCATATACCTTCCCCATATTTCCCAGGTTATAGGCCACCCCTATATCGTACCCAAGCAGCTCAAACAGTAGGGCTGATTCACTAAAATGAGTAATGGCAGCTACCAGATTATCCTGATTCAAATATTCATCGCCCAGATTAAACAGGGCAGTGGCCAATATGTCAGAATCCTTTATTTCCCGGAAAATTTGAATGGCTTTGGAATAATAATCGATTGAATTCTGATGGGCACCAGAGACCGAATAGACATCGCCCAGAGCCACGTAGACGTTGCCTTCTCCCTTTTTATCACCCCTCGCCCGCGCATACTCCAGAGATTTGAAATAGGCTTTCAGAGCCCCCTCAAGATCACCCAGCATGCGTAAGGCAGAGCCCTCATTAAAATAGGCCTGCACCAACCACTTCGGATCATCACTTTCCCCGGCTAATATACGGGCATAATACAAACTACTGTCTGGGGTCCCGTCCTGAAATAGGTTGACCAATAATTAAAAGGATAGTCAACTAAAATCAGGACAAATGGAGAAAAATGGATTGAATTGTTTTATGGATGATC
>JBGSYX010000490.1:0-4229 GCA_041750735.1 Cyclobacteriaceae bacterium | reverse complement strand
TTTGACTTAGTGCATCAAATCGCCAGCCCATTTTCAATTCGATTTTTTCGGAGGGTCAATGAGCCATCGGGGAGTCGTCACATTGGAGATCGCCGAGTACGTATTGAAGGCCATTAAGATAATACTGGAGCAGACTAGCGTCCTGACTTGTCCGATTTAGTGCGGTCCGAGAATTGTTATGATGCTTTTTTGTAGATGAGCTGGAACAGTTGCTCTCATTCTTATTTCTTTTTCGGTTATTTTGTTTAGAAGCCTTGCATCGGTAATCTTCTTTGATTGTGTCAGAAAGGCTCTAATTGATTCTTCCGTTGATATCTCGATGTGCTTGGATACTGCTAATGCCATAAAGCATATGAGCATGTGTAATCGGATGGGTTCTTCTTTAAAATGGAAAATAGGGCGTGCTTGCAAATCGTTTTTGGACACTCTGAAGGCTTGTTCTATTTTGTATAGATCGTGATAGCGACTGATTATGGTTGTATTGTCGACTACCGTTTCTTCAATGTCTGTGTAGTATCCTTTTATTCCCAACAGCCTGGTAGTTTTTTCGATAAGCTTTTCATTCAGGACCATTTTGCTATCGCCTGATTTGAGATATTTTACCCTCTTGACTTTTGAGGGTTGGCTCAGCAACGACTTTGCCCTGTCTATTTGCTTTTGCATCTCGTATTTATCCTTACTTTATACCGCTTCTTTGAAAAGCTGCAAATCAGATAGCCATTATCCGTTTTGAGTCGTATCGTGCTACCGTCTGTTCTTGGGAGTTTTGCATCTATTGCTGCCAGCAGGTCTGCTGCTACATTACCCAGTCTTGCTCCGACTATGTAGTTAATTTTTTCTGCTCGCAATGCTGCTACATTTTCTGTACTTATCATCGCTGCATCTGCCACTACGGTAAAGTGTTCTACCGTATGTTTTTTGATGAAAGATTTAATGGCAGGAATCAGTGTATGTCCTTCAAATGTATTGCCTGAAAAAGCCTCATAGCCTACTGGAAAGCCTTCCGGGGTAACCATCAGGGCTACTACGATTTGTGGTTGTTGTGATTTATTGTCTTTGGAAAACCCATTCTGGCGGAGCTCATCTTCTGTAAACGTCTCAAAGTACAAGGTCGTAACATCATAAAACAATAAGGAAAAATCAAACCCATATTGTTTTATGGCAAAACTAAGTGTCTTCTTCTCTATACCTTCTTTTAAAGCCAGCCACTTAGGGGCTGATTCGTAATACCGCTGCCGACGGTGTTTGATGCCAAAATAGGTGTCCAGCAACTCAATAGAGCGAAGCTTGGAAGCAGGCTCAAAGATGCGCATCACTACCAAATCATTCAACAGCGTATCCAGCGCTAAAGCATAGCCGATTCGGTGTTGTACGGCCCGTAATACATCATACAAATAGGTGTAGTAGACACCAATGTATTCGCACTGGCTGACCAATACGGCTTCCTCTTGGGGTTTGGTTTCTTCAAAAAGAAAAAATTGTTTGGTATAATCTGCAATGAATACCCTTGCCATTTCTTCCAGAGCTTTGATCTCTTCATCACTAGTCCCTGAACCGACATGTTTAATAATGACCCGATGGCCGTTTTGATAGCGAAACACCTGAACTGATCGCGACTTCCCCTTCGTTTTTACAACTCTGACATGCAGCATTTGACCCTGTTAGTGCGGTCAAGTTACTTATAAAACGCTGTTGATCGCTCAAATTCGACACTTTCTTATGAAATGGCAGTAAGGGCGGACAAGTCAGGATAGCATTCAAAAAGTAGATGGAGCTATTTTACTTTATCCTAAGCAATTACCTAGGAAGAATGAAGTGCTGGTTGGCTATTTAGAAATCAATTAACGTTAAGCCCAGCTAATTTATAATCCTCCTCGGAGTTATCCACAACAAACTTTCAGGGTGATTTATCATCAAACCTCTCCAACATAGCTATTTCCTCATAGCTTTATAAGCATTGATGAGTCCGTTGGTGGAACTATCGTGCGATTTTACAGGCTCGGCGTTCTGGAGTTCGGGCAATATTTTGTTGGCTAATTGTTTGCCGAGCTCCACACCCCACTGGTCAAAGCTGAAAATATTCCAGATGACGCCCTGCACAAATATCTTGTGTTCGTACATGGCTATGAGGCTACCGAGCGTTTCCGGATCAAGGCGGTCGAAAAGGATGGAATTAGTTGGGCGGTTTCCTTCAAATACCTTAAATGGCAGTAAAAACTCAATTTCGGCTTCTGACTTACCGGATGCTTTTAGTTCGGCGCGAACCTCACTTGCCGTTTTACCTTTCATGAGCGCTTCGGTCTGGGCGAAGAAGTTGGCCATGAGTTTCGGGTGGTGGTCGCCGATGGGATTTTGAGAATTTGCCGCGGCCAGAAAATCACAGGGGATCAATTTGGTACCCTGATGGATGAGCTGGTAAAATGCATGCTGACCATTGGTTCCGGGCTCGCCCCAGATGATCGGTCCGGTCTGATATGAGACCTTTTTGCCACCGCGATCCACATATTTGCCATTGCTCTCCATATTTCCCTGCTGGAAATACGCCGGAAAGCGATGCATGTATTGATCGTAGGGGAGGATGGCCTCAGTCTCAGCGCCAAAGAAATTATTATACCATAACCCAATCAATGCCAGTAGCACTGGAATGTTCTTTTCAAGTGGCGAAGTTCTGAAATGCTCGTCCATCTTGTATGCGCCGACCAGAAGCTTGTCGAAATTTTCGTAACCAATAGAGCAGGCAATAGATAGACCTATGGCAGACCATAGCGAATATCTTCCGCCAACCCAATCCCAAAACTCGAACATATTGGCCGGATCGATGCCGAAAGCCTCCACTTCCTTTTTATTGGTTGAAAGGGCGGCGAAGTGCTTTTTCACATATTCCTGCTTACCGGCTGATTTCAGAAACCAATCTCGCGCCGTGAAAGCGTTGGTCATTGTTTCCTGGGTTGTGAATGTCTTTGACGCGACAAGGAACAGTGTGGTTTCAGGATTCACCAGCTTCAGTGTTTCAGCGATGTGCGTGCCGTCCACATTGGATACGAAATGTACATTGATATTGGGTTTTTTATAAGGTTTCAGTGCCTCCGTCACCATGAGAGGTCCAAGATCCGAACCACCGATACCAATATTCACAATATCCGTTATCGCCTTGCCGGAGTAGCCTTTCCATTCGCCGGAGATAATGGAGTTGGAAAAGCTTTTCATTTTCATCAACACCGCTTCAATGCCCGGCATCACATCTTCCCCTTCAACGATCACTTTATTGTCGAAACAGTTGCGAAGCGCTGTGTGCAATACAGCCCTGCCTTCAGTCTGGTTTATCTTTTCACCATTAAAAAATGACTTGATCGCATCTTCCAGTTTGGTTTCACGAGCCAGGTCCAGGAGAAGACCAAGTGTTTCCTTTGTTATGAGGTTTTTAGAATAGTCGATAAGAATGCTGCCGAACCGGGTAGAGAACGAATCGTAGCGGGCGGGATCTTTCTCAAACAATTCGCGCAGTTGATATTTACTCGCTGAAGAATCGTAGTGATTTTGAAGTTTTGACCAGGCGCTGGTTGTAGTCGGATTTATATTTTTTAACATGGCTGAATGAGGCTTTTTTGTTTTGAAATAGAGCCTCAAAAGTAGTTAAAAAGGAGTAAGCCCAAATGACCAATGTCAAGTTTGTGGGATTTTAATTCAGCGATGAAGGATATCAATCTGAATCAACACCATAGTTTCTCCTGCAGATTTGGCGGTGAACTGCATTTCATTGGCAGCGCAGGAAATAGCCGTTGGTTTCATAAGCTTGCTATCCGTGAGAATAGATATATTCTCATAAACATCGTAGAGATCTCCTTTCATTTGTTTCAGTTTACGTAAAAGTTGCGCTATATCCAGTGGCTGAGGGCTGTACAAGATGCAGAGTTTTTCATTGCCAGGGTTTCCTGTCAGTTGGATGTAGTTATCCTCTCCGGGAATGGCGATTTCTTCATCGGCGTATATTATGGCCGGACTCACGTTATCAGCATGGGGAAATATCCTGAAATACTCATTGGCTTCATCCACCCCGAAAACATAGATATAGGAGGGGGTGGTTTTATTAAGGTATATCCTGAAGAAGGTTCCCCCTGCTAATGGTGTTGTTGCTTTGTAATAGCCGGGCTTTTGTATCTGAACAGGAATTGTCTTTTCGGAATTGAGTCGCAACTGCACCGTGCCGGATATGAAATTTTGTAGGCCGG
>JBGSYX010000489.1:0-16628 GCA_041750735.1 Cyclobacteriaceae bacterium | reverse complement strand
CATCTAAATTTACAATGATTGCCATAGCTTATACCGTTAAATCATTTTCGTTTTGAATATCTACTCCCTTTTTGAAAATAGTCGCAATAATATAAATCACCGCTCCCATTAAAATAAAGGCTTGACTGTCCGCCCAAAATTGGTCGAGGTGATTGGTCGAAAAACCATAATAATTTAGACTTGACGTAATTTTTCTGGCAATGTAGCCCAGGATGCCTATTGACAGGGTAAAAAAACTAACTTTTGCTATTTGCTTTGAAACAAAGGTGTTGAATGGTTTTTGCAAATCCATTTTGTGCATAAGCACTATTAGGATGTAGAAGAGTATAGCTTTAAGCAAGGCAATTGATAACACAAAGCCATACAGGCTGAAAAATGCCCATTTGCTTTCATTTAAAATTGGCATCATATCCAATTTTTGATAAAGATTTTGGACAAGTTCGGGCTTATAAAGGCTGAAAAAGAAATTTACGATTAAGCCTCCTGCTTCAATGGACAAGCCGACAAAGATGACCCAAGCCAGAATATATAAGCCCCAAAATACGAAGTTGTTTGTTTTAGTCATGATTGATAAAGTTTAAATTGTTGACGTAAACATAATAAATATTTATTGTTTAACAATAAATATGTGTCTTTATTCAAAAAATATTTTTCGACCCCTGAATTGAATTGTAATGCGTTGCTGATTATTTAAGATTTGTCATGTACTGAAGTGTATATTTACCAAAAGCAGATTCCTTCTTTTACAGGAATAACAAAGAACCATCTCCTCTGAAACTAACCAATTTGAAGATTAAATGGATTTGATTTTCCAATACTGTCAGACAAATTTCGTTCAGTATTCATAACAGTTCCGATAAAATTTCAAATGCTGTATTCATGGCAAACACGACTTCTCCTCATATATTAAATACATCTGCCAACCTCCTGGGTTTTTGCCTGTTTGTCATAACCTCACTACACATCACTGACCGCACAGAAACTCATATTATTGATGAGTTGACTTCAATCATAGCCCTCCTACTGACTGTTTCATGCATTTTTTCTTTTATTTCCATCCGTACCTCCAATCTAAAAAGAGAAGGGAAGTTTGAAACAATTGCCGATTACCTGTTTTTAATTTCGCTGTTTGGTATATTGAGTGTCATTATACTCATTTGGCAAAACTTCTTAGATTAATTACGAAAACTCCACGGGACGCAAACCTCCTGCAAAAGCAGCTAAAAGCATGACACAAGAATTTCTGAAATCCACCCTCCTTTCTGCCGGCCAAATCCTCCGTGAAGGTTTTGGAAGAAACTCAGGATATACTACCAAACAAGACCACAGTAATATCGTGACGGAATATGACTTTCGCGCTGAGGAAGCGATCAGGAAAATGATTTCAGATAAATATCCATCGCACAACCTACTGGGCGAAGAGCGTGGATTCGAAAACAAAAACAGCCGCTACACATGGATCATCGATCCACTGGATGGCACATCCAACTTTGCTGCGGGAATTCCGTGGTTTGGCATCCTCATCGCCCTGGTTGATGGCTCCGAGGCCATTCTCGGAGGTGCCTATCTCCCGATTACTGATGAAATGTACCTGGCGGAGAAAGGTAAAGGGGCAACCAAAAATGGTGTTAAAATAAAATGCTCATCGGAAACTGACCTTCGGAACCTGCTTTTCTGTTACTCAATTGACTACTCTGCGGACATTAATTTCACCGAATCGGAAGTTCAGATCATCAAAAAATTAGTGAACAACTGCCGAAACATGCGTGTCACCAACAGTTATGTGGATTTCTGCTATGTGGCCGAAGGAAAAATCGGCCTCGCCGTGAACCAGAACATGAAAATCTGGGACATTGCCGCACCGCTCATCATCATGGAAGAAGCCAGTATCCGGGTCACTGATATGCATGCGGAAAAAGTTAATCTAAGTCCATCCGATAAAATCCTGAACACCAACTATCCAAGTATTGCAGCCAATCCTATTGTGCACGAGAAGGTGATGGGATTGATACGAGATTGATGCGAGATTGATTTAGAAGTAGTAAGTACAAAGTATTAAGTACAAAGTACCAAATGCCGAAAACCAGGCGCCAAGAACCACAGTACCCAGAACCTAGCACCTAGAACCCAGCTTCATCCTCCTCCAAGATTATCCAGAATTTTTTCAACCGCCGGACAGCAGGTGCTGTTGGTTAGGGTAAGATTGAAAATCTGTTTCATTTTGCGCCGATCGGTATGTGGGTATTCACGGCAGGCTTTTGGGCGATCTTCATAAATGGAGCAATAATTATCAGATCCTAAAAACGGACATGGCATGGATTTGAAGACAAAATCCTGATCCTCGTCGATCCGCAGATAGGTTTCCTCAAATTCAGCTTCCTTTATTCGCAACGCAGCTGCTGCCCTTTTTATATCCTGTCGGGTTATTCGCGGACCAACATGGCGGCAGCAAAAAGCGCAGGTGAGGCAATCGATCTGAGCAAATGCCTTTTCATGTGCTTCATGAAAGAGCTTATCCACCCGATTATCCTGGACTTTTTTCAGCTTTGAAAGCGTCTGCCGGAATTTATCCTTTTTACCTTCAGCTCTTTTTTTTAATGATTCGTAATCCAGCACTTTTAGGAATATTTTTCTGCAAAGATATAATCTGCCAGAAACTTATTAGAATACATGGGATTTCAACGGCTTTCGGATATTCTTATCGCACGATAACCTTCTGGCTAGTAACCAGATTTTGATCGTTGTACAGGTTCACCAGGTATGAACCCGGATTGAGTTTCAGCTCATAGTTATCTTTTCCGGCCTTAAGTTTCTTAACGGCACGGCCATTCATATCGAGAACTTCAATCCTTGTGAATATGGCATTATGATTACTCTGAATTTTTAATACCCCCTCTGATGGATTTGGGAAAATAATAAAGTCCTCATTGACTGGATCATTCAAGCCAAGAACTGCAGCGGGTCGGGTATCAACGATAATGTACATACCATTTGACGGAATCATCACTTCCTTTTGATTACTGGAATCATCAGTTTTCACTAATATTTCCCTTCCTTCATAGCCATTCATATTGAGAATTCTTGCCGACTGAATATTGGGGTTGTTAATCACAACCGAGAGTTTGGAGTTCTTAGCCTGCCAGGGCATGATGCCTACATTTTTTATCTCAAATCCATCTACCTGCGTTCCCCCAAGATCCACCTTTGCCAGAATCTCGCTCCAGTTGGTCGGGCGGTATTCAGTCCCTACCTGTATCAGTATTTTTTCTGATTGTGAAATGGGCTTATTATCCATCGCCACGACATTTACCACCACATATTCATTGGTTGTTTTGATAGTGACGTCCGTGAGATTGTAGGTGGTAACTTTTCCGGGGAAACCACAGAATCCTTTGGCCATCGGAGCATCGAGCAGGCAACGGCCGTTTTTATAATCCCAAACCAACTCACCATTAATCGCAGTGATTTTTTTGTTGGTGAAATCCAAAAGGGTTTCAAGTTCCAGTGAAATCACCGTGTTGGCAGGATTTCCCTCGTACACAACTTCCACCCTGCCCGCCAGGTGCGCAATCGGAGCAACTTCGGTATCTTCTGAGCCAGGCTGTTGTTCATAATCATCGCGATTCGGATCAAAGCTATTTTCTTCGCTGATCACCGGAATTTCGCGCTCAAAGATCGATTGAAGCGTTCGCTCTTCATGAACTACCACCTCCCCCTGCCGGATCATTCCTAATCGAAACATCAATGCATTTGCCGGGAACATCCCGATTTGCCCCGGTGTGGAAACCGTCCAGCGGAACATGGGCATTTGGCCATTTACAGTGGTAAAATCCCAATACGGCAAAGCATCGTAGGTCCATGACGAAGGCGAAAACCAATAATAACCGTCGAAGCCGGTAAGTGACATGTAGGAAGCAATAAGAAACGGTCCTTCGGCCTGGTATTTATGAGGCAAATTCCAGGCGCTTTCGGAGACGATAAGGGGTTTTCCTGCCACCTGCTTCACATTGGTTGGAAACATATGGGGATTTTTCAATACTGAACTTCCAACGTATTTGTGGCCGGGCTCTATGCGCCAACCGCTATTTTCGCCGATATGCCCGGGATCGTAATAACGGTTTACTGCCAGGACGTCGCAGGCATCGTTGGTCCACCGCTCAGCATCAAAGAGTCTGGTGGCGCTGGCTGTTTTCCAGTTGTTTGAGTTGATGAGTTGCTTACAACCCATCGACCTGTAATAGTCATATATTTCCGTGTAGAAATTCCGCTGTGTTTCTGAATAAAAAGCCATCTGATCAGTAATACGGGCTTGCTTTCCACCGGATTGCGGCTGTGTGGCTTCCCAGATGATATAGAGGCCCATTTTACCATTTGCTGTGTCATCAGCTTCCAGGGCGGTATTGCTCCAGGCCGAGTATGCGGCAGCGATGGTTCCGTATTTCTGAATAAGCCAATTATAATAATGTTTTTCCATCATCGCCATCAATGAAGGCTTCACATCTTGGATAGTCCACCAAAACACCCCGTCTTCATTTTTAATCATGATGAGCCCCACAGAGGGATCGTCCTTGAGTGGGATCCCTGTATAGGTATTGGTTTCTGTAAACAGGTACTCTACCCACTTTTTGTACGCGTTCTTTAGTTTTTCATCAAAAAACATCACCTCCCATGGTTTATCGCCGCCTTTATAATCGCCCAAACCCCAGGCAGCTGGGATATTGCTCACATGCCCAGCCCAATATGGACTAATGGTAGTATAAATGCCTTCTTTTTTCATAGCCGCTGCTACCCGCCATATATCCAGAACAGCCTGCACATTTACCTGGTTGATGTCGTCTGTGACAGAATGAATAGCGCCGTGATAGCGAATCATATTGACTCCCCGTTTAGCAAGGAATTTGGCATAATACTCCAGTTGCACGTCAGTCATCGGCCTGAATGCATCGTGGCTTGCCGCATCACCACCACCAATTGCCCAAAAACGGACGGGCTCACCATTGCCATTGACAAAATCGTTTCCATCTTCGGAAAGCTTTATAAATCCATTTTCTCCGGCGGTTGTTTCATTCAGGTAACTGAGATCGAGCAAAGCGTCATTTGTGAATGCATCTTCAGGGAAACTCATTGTCCATTTGTCCTGGCCTATTACTTGAAAAAATGTTATCAAGGTCCATAAACCTGTAAGCCAAATTGTTTTTTGTATACCTTTTATCATGTTTCAAAAAATATTATTTCTGTTGTTCTTAATTCAATCGTTCATTTTAGAATCCCGAGGTATTTGGTTGGTGAGCCGCGGCAAAGACTTTTAACAGTCCGCCATTTTCGTTGATCACAAATGCCTCCTTACCACTTGCCAACTTAATTTTTGCGATAGCCCTTTTATCACCATTCGCAATAAATCCTGACTCCGAAGGTTGCACGGATTTCCATTGAAAATTTCCCTGATTCAAAAGCACATTGCCAAACGAAGCATCTGTATATCCTGTTATCGTTTCGCCGTGTGTATCATTCCCAACTAAAATTAAATCAGACAATCCATCACCATTTAAGTCGCTCGTGACCGAACCAAAAACCGGGGCAAACTGTACGTCGACTGGCAGCTTATGGATTTTTAGCGCTTTTCCATCCACATTTTCCAGCACTACGGTTTCAAGCATTTTGCAGTTGAAAGTAATTGCCTCGGATTTTTCCTCTTCCGTGAACGACTGATCGTAGGTAGCCTTGCCATAGGCAGAGTGCGTGCTAAACCTGTTTTTCATGCCGGGAATCTGCGCGGTGAGCACCGTCAGCGGATGAACGATATATGACTTGTCGCCCACAAAATGCGTAACTACCGGATCGGGATTACCATTATGATCGAAGTCGCCGACATGGAGTTCAAGTGGCTTTTTACCAGATGCTTTGTAAAATGTATTGAGGCCATAGTTACCTAATATCATATCCATGTCACCGTCATTGTCCAGATCAGCGCAGTTGATATGGTTCCACCAGCCTTCAGTATTTGCGAGACCGAACTCGATGGATTGATTAATGAATTTTCCATGTTGATTGATCAGCAATGTCACAGCCATCCATTCGCCAACTGCAATAAGATCTGACCAACCGTCGGCATTCACATCAACCCAAACCGCCGAAGTAACCATACCGAGCTTTCCATCCTTTCCGTCCAGAAATTCCGAACAGTCGGTAAATCTTCCACCATCATTGCGCAGGAGGTAGCTATTCGGCGTTTCAGGATAAGTCCTACCGACGGCCCTGCCTCCTACAAACAAGTCAAGATCACCGTCGTTGTCGTAGTCTGCTGCGAAAGCGCAAGAACCGGAAGATGTTTTTGGTGGTAATGCCTCAGGAGAAAGTGCAAATTTCCCAAGGCCGTCATTCAAGAACAACCGATCCTGGTAATTCGAATGGCCATCAGGCCAGGCATAACCGCCTGACAATATGTAGAAATCAGAATCTCCATCATTATCCGCATCAAAAAAAAGTGATGCCGCTTCATGCGCGATACTATCAACCAATAATGATGTATTGGCGAACGTTCCGGAAGATTGTTGAATAAACAAACGCCCTGCAGTACGCCGATCACCGGTCATATAAATATCAGATAAACCATCACCATTTACATCCGCGACACTTAAATACGGACCATCATGCGAAAGACTGTGCAATAGTGTTGGCGTTATTTCAAAGTCATTTGCAGATGCCGGTACATGGCTCACCAAACCGATTGTTTCTTTTGTGACATCAATAAAATGAATACCATGGTCTTCTGTTTTAAGTTTTGTCGTGACTTGTTTCGCTGTGAAATGTATCGTTGAAAGAACAAGTGTGGTATCACCCTGGACCTTATGAAGTTTCATTTTTCGGCCATCAGATAAGATGACGATAAGTGAGTCGATGATTTGCTGATTCCCGAGACCAAAATGGATTTCGTCACTTACCGTTGATTTGTATCCCCGGAATGGATAGAACTCAGTGAATTGCATTTTAGCATTATTAAAAAGCCATGCCTTGGTGCCAATGATATCGCTATCATGGAATTCTGACCCAAATTTGATCTTGAGGAAGTGTGAAGAATCGCTCGGCACATGGTTTTCATACAAACTCACCTGTTGATCGATGTTATTGAATACCAGGTCAAGGTCGCCGTCGTTGTCGAGATCGGCGACTGCGGCCCCATTGGAGAATGTTGGTTCACGCATTCCCCAATCACTGGATTTATCATCAAATGTCAGATCACCATTATTTTTAAAAAGGTAGTTTGGAAGCTTCACATCCGGCAGGTCAACGAGTGATTGTTTCACGAATTCCCTGTTAGCTTCACGAGTGCCAAATCGTGAAATCTCCATGATTTTTGCAATGTAATCGAGGTTAGTCACATCCTTGCGGAAACCATTAGTTATCAAAAGGTCCTTCCATCCATCATTATCAAGATCGGCAAAAACAGGAGCCCAACTCCAGTCGGTCTGATAAACACCGGCAAGGAATCCTATTTCACTGTACAATGGTTTTCCATCGGGACTAAAGCCTCTATGGAGTTGAAGTGTATTTCGCAAAAACTGTGGGTGATATCCAGCCATCATACTTTCAGCAAATGCAAATTTGTTGGAAGCAAGCATGAGTTTTTGGCGTTCATTATCCGGAGGTAGCATATCCAAAACCAATACATCGGTGAGGCCATCGTTATTAAAATCGGCCATATCCATCCCCATACCGTTATGGGTGAAATGCGAAAAATATTCACCAGACCTCTCGGTAAAAGTACCATCCTGATTGTTGATGTAAAGGAGATCATTGCTGATGAAATCATCCGAACAATAAATATCCGGCCATCCGTCAGCGTTCAAATCAGCTACTCCGACGCCCAGGCCATATCCTTCGTAGGTGATCCCTGCCTCAACCGAAACATTTGCAAATTTTCCATGTCCATCATTTCTGAACAGGTGGTCTGTGCTTCCCCCGCTGCCGTCCTTTCTGACAGGCCGGACCATGCTCCGCATCACACCTTCCATAGCATTGGTGAGCACGAATACGTCGAGATCTGAATCTTTATCATAATCAAAAAATACAGCCATAGTACTGTAGCCATTATCATCGAGGCCCATAACCGGTGCCAGGTCGATAAAATGGGGTACACCCAGACTATCAATTCCCTGGTTTATTAAGAAAATGTTTTGACGCGCGGTTGTATCACGGCCCGCCACGCATATATAAATGTCTTTCAGTCCATCTTCGTTAATATCGACCATAGAAACACCTGTGCACCAACGCTTGGTTGCTGTACCGGATTCGAGGGTGACATTATTAAATTTCAGGTTTCCCAGATTCAGGTATAGTGCACTACTCACCATGTTACCGGTGAAAAACAAATCCTTGAGCCCGTCATTGTTTACATCACCGACAGCCACGCCACCCCCGTTATATATGTATTCGAAGGTGATGCCGTTGACAGAGTCATTCACCATTAATGTGTTGGAGAAGTCGATTCCTGAATCTGTTGAATCCAGTAATTGAAACCTTGTACTTCCCTTCTCTTCTTGACAGGAAACCAGTGAACAAAGAAAGCCCAGCATGAATACTATCGGTCGTATATTATTATAAAGATTCACCGGGCTTCTGGAATAATTTATTTTTCAGAATTTAAGCATAAAAAAGGGGGACGAGGCCCCCTTCTTCCATGTTCAACCTAAATTAATTAATATCCTTCGTTTTGCAATACGTTTGGGTTCCTGTCGGTTTCTGAAGTCGGTATCGGATAAAGCAGGTTTTTAGGCAACTCAATATCAAAGTTACCTTTCAAAGAGCTGAAATCCCATGAGTTCAGATCAATATGACCAGCCTTGTGCCATCTGCGCAGATCGAGCCAGCGATGGCCTTCTTCTGCTGCAAGTTCCACAAATCTTTCGCTTTGAATCCAGTTGCGCACGGTAGCCTGATTTGCTCCAGTAGCCCTGTCAGCAGGAATACCTGTCACATCCATATCGCGTGCGCGTTTTCTCACGGCATTTATCTTTTCGATAGCTCCATTCTGATTTCCTGATTCGTTGAGTGCTTCAGCCCACAGCAGCAGCACGTCTGCATAGCGCAGGATGCGCGGGTTGTTGTATGAAGCCACTCCTGAGGAGGTATACTGGTTTTGCGCAACGTATTTTTTAATATATCCATTGCCATTGTCGAAAGTTACATCGGTTCGTGCGTCTCCGGCTTCAAAAGCATTTCGCAATTTCGCGGTAGATACGTAAGGCGTTCCTGCCCAGAAGCTCCAATGTTTGTCGAAATAGCCATAATAGGCGCTAAACGAGCCGATGGCCTGGTTGAAGTCGTTGGCAAGCCATACGTTATCATAACCCGGATCGCTGGCCTGGTATTCGAACAGGGACTCGGCATTATTTTCCGTAGCTACATTAAAATTATCTGCAAAATTGGGAACCAGGCTCACACCACTTATTTTACCGAAGGCCGTTATTGCAGCATTGTAATCGGCAGTAATACCTGTCCAACTTGCACGGAAAACCAGGGCTTTGCCGAGCATTCCGTTTGCAGCGTTTTTCGTCGGACGGCCTCGGTCGCTAGCGCCCCATGAGTCAGGAAGCAATCCGGCGGCAGCATCAAAATCGTTGATCGCCTGGTCAAGAAGCTCTGTTCCGCTGCTGTTTGGCGGTGTAATTCCATCCTGCGACACAATCCTCTCATCTACCAGCGGAGCGGTGCCAAAATAGTTCCATAACTGCAGATTCATGAAGCCACGGAGGAATAAGGCCTGCCCTTTCAGCTTATCCTTCAGCCCCGGGGTAGTAATGACACTGGAAATCTGTTCATCAGCAAGCTTCTGAAGCACGATGTTGGCCCGATTGATTAACTGATATGCAATACCATAGTAGCTGCTTACATCACCGTCGGAGGAATTGAGTGTACTGAAAACCTCAAACGTAACGTCTCCTTCAGTGGTAAGATCGTCTCCCGGGAGTAGCCAGAACCTATGGATAGGATTATTGGCGCCATACCAATAAAAATCAGACATTTTTGCATACACGCCCAGAAGTGCATTATTAAATTCCAGTTCATCCTTGAAATAGTCGGCCTCCGATTCCTGAGCAGGAATGATATCAAGCCTGTCTTTGCTGCAGGAAGTATATATCGCGACCATAAAAATGGTGGCGATAATTCTGAATATGATGGTTATTTTCATTGTTTTCATCATTTTGTCAATTAAAAGGTTACGTTCAATCCACCTGCCCAAATCGTCGGAATTGGATTATTGTCATTTTCAGGGTCTATGCCGGACCATTTGGTTACCGTCCATAGGTTTTGTCCTGAAACATACATGCGCAGTTTACTCATCCATTCTACGTTTTTGATCGGCACATTATAGCCGAGCGTCACATCGCGAAGTCGCATAAACCCCCCCTTCTCCACGTACCTGTCGGAGAACCTGTTATTTCCTCCCGGGTCATTTCGGACAGCACGCGGAAGCGATCCGGCCTTGTCGTTCGGGTCCCAAGTGTTTTTATTGCTTGGAGTCCAGCGGTTCAGCACATCGGTCCACTGGTTTATGCCCTGGTTGGCCATGTCTGTCCCTTTGGCACGCTCGCCGTTGTATTTATCCAATCCACCAATACCCTGGAAGAAGAACGAAATGTCGAAACCTCGCCAGTTAGCGCCAAGGTTTACACCATAGTAATGTGTTGGTATGGTATTACCGATATACGTTCGGTCCAGATCGTTTACTACACTGTCAGGCGTATTGCTATAGAACGGCTCATTATCCGTCGGAGGGCCGTGAACATCACGGAACCAGAAGTCGCCGGCTGACACCTTAGTTTTATCCGTTTGCTGGTCGTTGTACACAGCCTGGTATTCATCCACTTCTTCGTTGCTCTGGAATATACCGCCAACCTGGTAACCCCAATAATGGAACAGTGGCCTTCCTTCTTCAACGCGCCCACCACCGGTAAACAATGGCTGGTCGTTCCACACATCCACGACCTTGTTATTTACAGTGGTGAAGTTGGCATTTGCAAAGTACTCAACTTCCCCTATCCTATCATTCCAGCCAAGCTGAAACTCAAAACCTGTATTGCGTACAGAAGCGATGTTCAGGGTTGGTTGATTTTCGATACCAACGGAGGGTGCTAACGCAATTTGCTGGAGGATATCGGTACGATTGTTTTCGTAGTATTCAGCAGTGAAGTTCATCCTGTTTTTGAACATTACAGCATCAAACCCAAAGTTGATAGTAGTTGCCGTTTCCCAGCTCAAATCTGCAACAGGGAAGTCCGGAAATCGTGCTCCGAAATAAACCTGACCTGCGCCGTTGCCTGTTCCCGAGCCAAATGAATACCCCGGCTCGACACCAACCTGCGACAACCATGCATACGATTGGGTCTGCTGATTACCAAGCTGGCCCCATCCTGCTCGCCACTTCAGGTCGTTGAGAAAGTTGATACCCGACATAAAGTTTTCTGATGACATACGCCATGCGGCACCAAATGAAGGGAATGTTGCCCATCGGTAATCCGGGGCAAACTTGGATGAACCATCCCTGCGCACGGTGGCATCAAAATAATACTTACCGGCGTAGTTATAGCTCACCCTGGCCATATAGCCCTGCAACGCTTCGTCGAAAAATCCGGTAAATGTGTTATCGGCATAGGTTTCACCTGCATCCGGCACATACCTTCTATTTGGATCATCCAGCAGAAGTTGTCCACTAGAACTATTGGCAGTCGTAGCGCCATAACGCTGATCGGAAAAATTGAGAATCACATCAATACTGTGATCACCAAAAGACTTGACATAGCTCAGCGCAATTTCCCCGGTCAGGTTGTAGTTGTTAACAAAGCGCTCACCGTAAGAGCCTTTGGTAGTTCCACTCCGGTCGCCTGCTGCCCAGAAGTTACCCGGGGTGATGCTATACCAGTCGTAGTTGATACTAGTCCAGGTACTTCTCTTTTGAGTAAAGTAGTCAAAATTGTAGGTTCCCTTTAACTTAAGGCCATCAAAGAGCTTTACGGCAGCATAAACAGTTCCTATGCCGCGCAGGTACTCATATTTATTATCGCGGATTGATCTGTCTGTCCGTGCCAGGTAGTTCATTTCTGTCTCTGGGCCATACTTCATCATCGCCGACATATTGTATATCGGAGTCTTATCCGGTTGGCCGGTACCTCCCCAGTTCGGGTGGTTCGGGTTTTGCGATGTTGTTGTATCAATTGTAGTAGCATAACCATATTTCTTTACTACATCGGGTATCCGGTCAGTATAAAAATCATCTTCTAAATAGAGCGGTTGCCAGGGTGGAGCGCTTACGGCATTGGTAAGCTCCGGAGAGTCATCTCTTACTTGTACTGAGGAGAGCTTCAGGTTAGTCCCTACTTCGAGGTACTTGCCTACCTTTGCATTCACATTACTCGACAAGGAGAATCGCTCCATGTTATTATTCATTATGGGGCCTTCCTGGTAGGAATATCCGCCACCTACGTAATAATCAACAGACTCAGTACCGCCATAGATCCGAAGGCTATGGTCGGTGAGCATGGCGTTCTGGTTAATCATAGGTGTCTGCCAATCGATGGTAGGTTTGTTGCCGAGAAATGCATCGTATGGTCCACGGGAAACAGTATCTGATGGGTTAAATACCAAAGGCATCAGGCTGAGTGTGCTTGGGTTGTTGAGATGTGACTCCTGATACAATTCTGTATAATCCTGAACCCCCAGAAGATCGAAAGTATTAGGAAGGTTTTTCACTCCGACACGAAAATCGTAATCGACTTTTGCCTCACCTTTTTTACCTTTTTTGGTGGTGATAAGAACCACACCATTGGCTGCGCGAACGCCGTAAATTGCCGAAGCCGAGGCGTCTTTAAGGACTGAAATAGACTCAATGTCCTGGGGGTTTATCAGCGAAAGTACGTTGACCGGGCCTCTTAGATCCTGTGTCCTGGCATCGGCACCTTCGGCACCTGAGCCAAATTCGGTGATGGGTACACCATCAATAACATAAAGTATTTCCCTATTGCCCATCGTACCTATACCACGGATCTGAACGTCGGGTCGGTCGGTCACATTACCGCTGGGGGTGGTAACGAGTACCCCGGCCATACGCCCCTGCATGGTCATCTCCGGAGACATGGCATTGGATTTTACAATTTCTTTGGAATCCATCACTGAGATAGCGCCTGTCAGGTCTTTCTTTTCCCTAGTACCATATCCGATTACAACAATTTCTGAAAGCTGTGTTACATCCGGAATGAGCACCATGTCGATCACCGAACGTGACCCGACTTCAATGAGCTCCTTTATAAAACCTACAGAACTGAATTCGAGTATTGCTCCATCGGGGACATTGAGCACATACTTTCCATCAATATCAGTGATAGTTCCAGTGGTTGAACCTTGTACTATGACATTCACACCTGGAAGCCCGGAATTATCTTCCGAGGAAACTACCTTTCCGGTAATCTGCCTTTCCTGGAAAATGGCTGTAATTTCCTCAACAACATCGGAACCAGCCTTTTCCTTTTTACTTACATAGATATTGTCATTGATCCTTTTAAATTTCAGGCCGTAATCCTTCGAAATTTGTTTGAGTAGATCGGTCATAGATTGATTTTCGGCCTTAGCAGAAATCAATTTTTCTTCATTAATCCGCAAATCATTGTAGGAGAAGTTGAAATCTGTTTCATCAGATAAAACCTTGAGCGCGTCCGAAAGCTTCAGGTTATCAATATTTACAGAAATGTAAATATTATCCAGGCTCTTTCTCTGCGCTTCTGAGGAGGATGCAAGTAATACCCCTCCTATAATCAATTGTAAGCAAATGCCATAAAATGTGTATTTGGACATTTGTATAATTTTTCTAAGTAGTTTAAAATACATAATTTTAAATGTTTTTGTGAAACGATGAGTTTTTCATGAACATGTTGGATTTCACCATTAGCAATTTTGTCCCCCAACGAAACTGAGAGGTGAAAACCGTAAACCAGTTGCTTCCGCAACTGGTTTTTTTAGCTGGTATCCTGGTGCATATTTTTCATATTAGTAAATTAATACAACCTTATCATTAATGGTAAAATGAAAATTATATTCATCTTTCAAGCCCTCCAGAACTATGTCCAATGGCTCGTCCTGATACCTTCCGGTAAATAAACCTTCGAATTGGCCCTGCTTCTGGATTTTAAAATCAACCCCATACCATTTTTCCAGTCGATGAGTGATTTGTTTAAAATCAGCTTTTGAAAAACTTATTATGTTGTCTTTCCAGGCAAACAAATCATCGGGAATGCCATCGAACTTGTATATGCTGTTTGTTTCTGATGATATGGTAAGCATTTGGTTGCTGGTAAGGAAAAAGGTGTCAGAATCCATCTCTGAGTTTGCTTTTCGTACCTGGACTTTTCCGCTTTGTACGGCCACGGTAGAGTTGTCATTTCCATAGGCCTCCACGTTGAAGCTGGTACCCAACACTGTGGTAGTAAGCTGGACGGTTTCTACAATAAACGGCCTGCTTTCATCTCTTTTAACATTAAAAAATGCCTCCCCCTCCAGGAAAACTTTTCTTTCCCTATCCTCAAACTTATCGGGATATTTCAGTGTACTGCCTGCATTTAGTTTTACAACAGTGCCGTCCGCGAGCTCAAAAGTTAGTTTCTGGCCAAATGGTGTCTCTTTTATAATGGTGCTTACCGGGCTAAAGGCTTCCTGAAAAGATGCATGCCCAACATATAGAAATATCGCTGCAAAAACTGCCAGAATAAGGATGGCCGCGGCATACCGAACCCAAAGACTAAATGTTTTTTCCCCATTATGCTGCAAATCTTGCGACCATGAAGTTTGTTGATTCAATACCTTCTCCAGGACTACAGTATAATCCTGATCTGTTGGCACATATCTATTTTTAAACTGAATTGATCGGATGATCTCACTGGCCTGGTTAATGACCGTAATTTTATCCGGATGGCCCTTTATCCAATTTTCCCAGAAATGATTTGACTCTGGGCCGGGATTATTTACCCAACGGACAAAAAACTCATCAAATAAAAAATCTTCTACCTTAAATTCGTCGTAATTCATTCAATTATTGTTGCATTGTGTAAAGAACCGGTTTCGTGGAAAATGACCCCAGTATTATTAGATAAAGTAAAATAATTTGCCTTTCTGGCCTTTCAGGTCTTTTCTCATCACTTCAATGGCCCTGTATATAAGTTTACGCGCCGATTTAACCATCTTTAGCTCCATCATATCGGCAATTTCCTTGTACGATAGGCCTTCATAATAGAAGTGAAGTACCGCTTCTTTTTGCCGGTTTGTGAGCTTATTAAGTGAATTTGAAAGTTTCTCCCTGATTTCAGAATCAAAGGCTTTGTTAATAAGAAGCATCTCGGGAGTATCAGTAATTTCAATTTCATGGAGTCTTTGTGATTCCGGCAAAAACAGCGATACCAGATTGAACTTACTCTTTTTGCTGCGAAGTAGTCTGCGGCGGAGCGATTTCATGAGATAAAATTTCACGGATCGAACATCAGCTAATCGCTGCCGGTTGTTCCGGATGTAAATGAACAACTCCTGTATCTGATCCTTAACTGTATCAGCATCAAACCCAAACTGCATCCCGAAATTATATAGCTTGCTAAAGGTGGACTGATAGATTAGTATGAACGCGTCCTCTTCACCCTGCTTAAATCTAAGCCATATCGATGCTTCACTCTCGTCGGCTTTTAGGTTTGATTGGATAAATTCCTCTTCCTCGAGTTTTGTATGGTTTAATGGATAGTAGCTTTCGGCCATCCGATCATAATTTAGGGTCGCTTATTGGAATGAAGATATAACAGTACCTTTGCTCCTTCATCATGCACTATCATGTAGTATTATAAATCCATGGAGTATCATTATTGTAGACAGAAACAAATTCTCAATCTTTGCCCCCGTCAATTACAACTTTTTTTTATGCATTTGTGTCATTTGTCCAGTACCCTACGTATCACGATAACCTAATAAGACAATGAAAAAAAATACAAGATTTAACTCACTGATCCTGCTGGCCGGTATTGTCATTGCCATTGCTGGTTTTGTTCTCTCCGGATGTGAAGACAAGGTAGAGCTCACTCAAAAATACACCATTATGGAACCGGTGTACATGACTCCTGAGGCTATACGCGAAGCATTTGATGTGATGCCGCCCGTGGAAATAACCAACACCGGAAAAATTTACCTCTATCAGGATTATATTCTGCTGAATGAGCCGGGAAAAGGCATTCACGTGATCGACAATAAGGACAATACTAAACCAAATGTGATCAGCTTTATAAATATCCCTGGTAATAATGAGCTTGCTGTACGGGGCGACAGGTTGTTTGCGGATAGCTACCTCGACCTCGTGGTCATTGATATTTCTAATCCACTGGATATCAAAGAAGTGAAGCGTTTGGAAAATATTTTCGAACAGATGTTTCAAAATACCCAGTACTACGACCCTGAAAAAGGTGTGGTGGTAGATTATGAGCCAAAAGAAATTGTGGAAGTGTCTTCCTCCGAATTCAATGGAAGTTTTCCATCCTATTACTATCGTAGCGGCGGTTGGCTTGCAATGGAAGGTTCAGTAACAAAAGATATGATGCTTTCTTCATCTT
>JBGSYX010000488.1:0-12753 GCA_041750735.1 Cyclobacteriaceae bacterium | reverse complement strand
TTGAAACGCTTGTATCGGTACACAAGACCGTATGCAGGTCGGTTTTATACCCTGGTGTTTCTAACTGTTGCGCTGGGTATTATCGGTCCTGTGCGGCCCCTCCTGGTTTCAAAGGCCATTGACGACCATATTGCCATTGGTGATTATCACGGCTTGCTTTTTATCACAGTAATACTAATTTCCCTCATCACCATCTCTGGGATTTTTGAGTATTTCCATACCTACCTCAGCGGATGGTTGGGTCAGTTTATCATTAAGGATATACGGGTAAACCTTTTTGAGCATTTGCTTAAAATGCGACTGAAGTTTTTCGACCGAACGCCTATTGGCCGATTGGTGACGCGCAATGTTTCGGACATAGAAACATTGTCCGAGGTCTTCAGTCAGGGTATTGCGGCACTCATTGCCGATGTGCTCCAACTTGTTTTCATCCTGGCTTTCATGTTTTACCTCGACTGGAAACTCACCATCATGAGTCTTTCTACATTGCCCCTATTGGTTGTTTCCACCTACATTTTCAAGGAGAAAATTAAGGAGGCATTTAACGAAGTGAGGGTTGCTGTTGCCAACCTGAACACTTTCGTGCAGGAACACATTACGGGTATGAGCGTGGTACAACTATTTAGCAGTGAAGCCCGGGAATTCAACAAATTCAAGGAAATCAATAAAGAACATCGCCGCGCCAATATCAAATCTGTTCTCTACTATTCTGTTTACTACCCGGTTTCGGAGGTGATTCAGGCGCTTGGCATCGGGCTGATCGTATGGTTTGGGGCAAAAGGTGTGCTACAGGAAACTACTTCATTTGGTGATCTCACGGCCTTTATTATGTATCTGAATATGTTTTTCAGGCCAATTCGGCAGATAGCCGACCGATATAATACGCTGCAGATGGGCATCGTAAGTTCATCTCGTATTTTTGATTTGCTCGATAGCCAGGACCAGATTCCAAACAATGGCCACGTGGTACCCGATGTGCTCAACGGCCATGTTGAATTTAAGGATGTGACATTTGCTTATAACCAAGAAGATTGGGTTTTGCGCAATATTTCTTTTCATGTAGAACAAGGGAATACACTCGCCCTGGTTGGTGCGACAGGTGCCGGAAAATCGTCTATCATCAATCTGCTGACCCGGTTTTATGATATTAAACATGGTGAGATATTGGTTGATGGAATTTCGGTGAAGGATTATGAGTTGAAATCGTTGCGCAAGCACATAGGCGTTGTGCTCCAGGATGTCTTCCTTTTTTCTGATACCATTGAAACCAATATAACCCTGGGCGATCCTACGATCAGCCGGAAGCAGATTTATGACACAGCGGAATTGGTTGGCGCGCTGCCATTTATTGAACGATTGCCGGGTAAGCTTGATTACAACGTTATGGAGCGAGGAGCTACACTTTCGGTCGGTCAGAGGCAATTGATCTCCTTTATCCGTACCATGGTTTATGACCCAAAAATACTCATTCTTGATGAAGCCACTTCGTCGGTGGATTCTGAAACGGAAGAAATGATACAAAATGCCATTCAGAAAATGATGTCGGGCCGGACATCCATAGTTATCGCGCACCGTTTATCGACCATTCAAAACGCCGACCATATCCTGGTACTGGATCATGGGAAAATTGTAGAATCAGGGTCACACAGTGAACTACTGGGGTTGGGCAATTACTATGCTCAGTTGTACAATATGCAGTATAAAGCCATGGTACATTAGGTAAATCCCGTCTAAGGCTTCATCCATTCAAATGTTTCGTAGTGTTGATTATTCATGCCCAACTTCTCATAAACGCGGATGGCAGCCTCATTAGATTTATCGACATATAGACGAATACCTCTGTAATTGTTGTTTTCTTCGAGCGTTTTGGCCTTTATGAATTCGTACATTTTTTTGAATACACCCATCCGTCGATATTCTTTTTCCACAAAGACCGACTGGATCCAGAGAACTTGACCGTTGCGCCAGTCGCTCCACTCGTACGTTGTCAGAAGCGAAGCAATTGTCCTGTTACCAGATTCCGCTACATAATATCTTCCCTTGCTATTATCACTCAGAACCGCCCTGACTCCAAGTTCTACGATGGGTTGTTGCAAAAAAATACCTTCTGTCTCCTTTGCCATCTCCAACTGAAATCGAACAATTGTACTGTGATCCTCGCGAACTGCTTCTCTGATATCTACCATTAAAAAGAATTTTGGCAAATATGAATAATCTGCTCTGGAAGCACAAAAAAAGAGGCGCGCCTAATTCGAATTATGGTCTTCTGGCAGAGAAGGGCGGACGATGGCATGCATCGAGTGCAGTTTGCACCAATTCGCCATCATTAATGATTTTATAAAACTTTGTATAGTATCTCAAGCTCTTTTTGGATACGTAATCCGGAATGAGATTGAACTCTTCGTATAATTTGATAATATCATCTCTTTTCTCATTAAAAAGATGGACTGTTTCTTCCAGGGATTGTGGGTCGCGGCAACTTCCTTTGTAATACCTGTCTGTTACTTTGGTAATCGGAATTTCCTTTGACGTAGTGGCATAAACAGTGTTTATAGCGCCAGAAAAATCAAAATCATAGGGAACGGCAATAAGTGTCCCGGTTTCTTTTCTTTGAAATATGCTGATGTTGTGGCGCGTGTTTACATACCAGTCGGTATTACCGATCATGTATTGGAACATTGCCATTCTATCGATCGAAGCCGCCTCGCAGCTATCCTGATGATGCACCATCTTTTCATATTCTTTCGTACCGGTTCGCTTGGCAAAGGTATCGTCATCCTCGATCATAAAACCATCCATAGTAATATCAGGTAAATTATATCCGGTATCCTTTACAGTGAGAGTTATTAACCGAACGCGGTAGCTTTCGTCCGTGATCAGGTTATAGGCTTTGTAAATCAGGTACTCTTCGAATATGTAATTATTAAAATCCTGATCTTCCCTGCATTGCAGTACCAGTTTTACTTTATCGTTCCCTTCAAAAGTTGTATTGACAATTTGCTGCTTTTTAAAGTTAATTTTCAACGGTGGGAACTCACATAAACTTGTTAGTCGTCTGGTTCGGCCTCTGGGTTTAACCTTAACTTCAAACATGTGGATCTTATTTGCCGGCAGATATTCGATAAGCTTGCCTGCAGTATATTCCGGATCAGCGCTGATGTCATTTTGAAGTACAGTGAGATCTGCCTCAAGTGTGAGTTTCAATGGCTGCTCACCGTCAAAAAGGGCCTGGCCATGTAACGGCATTGTCAGTAACAGCAGCAGTACGAAGCTGCTTATAAGGCCGTGAGTCAATTTTATATATGTTTTCATTTTTATTTTTCTTTTTAAGTCAATATTCTCCTGCTTTTCTGGCAAGGTTCACTTCCCTTTTTCTGTTTTCAAGAACCCTGCTTATTTCTTCATTATGGTTGAAAATAATCTCGTCGCCATCATCTTTAATATGAATAAGGTAATCATCACCGTAATACACCTTGAGTGTTGCATGTCCTTCAATGAAATTTACATTCTCGATCTTTACTTCAATCACGTCTTTGCCCAGCCTGAGAGACAAATCTCTTTTTAGAAGGTGGTTATATTTTGGTTTTAGAAGCTCTATTTTATCATACTCGATCTTTTGGCTGTTTTTGCGATTGGCGAAATACGCTCTTTCCAGTCCGTAAACAACTCCGGCAATGACAATGTTCAACAGCACTATTTCCTCGTAGCCTATCACCTGATAATCTGCCGAGTTAATGAATCCAAGTCCGATCATAATCAGAAGATAAGCCATGTCCTTCATGTTGATCTGCTCGCTGCGATAACGCATCATGGTAAATATGGCAAATAGCCCAAAACCAGACCCTACACTTAGTTCTATCCTGGTGAGCACAGTTGACAGTCCGAAAATTACCAGGTTGAATATAAAGAGGTTGAATATGAATGTCCTCTTTTTATTGTATTGCTTGTAAACAAAGTGAAGTATAACGAAGGCTATGAGGCTATTGAATATGAGTCTAATTATAAGATCGACAATATTTGGGGCTCCTTCTAATACTGTTTTAACTGTTTCCATGATTTTTTATCAACTCCGCAACTCTTTCCGCAATTATTATCGAATTGGCAACTAATTCTTCGATATGTTAAAGTGTTTCAATTTAGATACAGTCAAAGATACGGATGGTAACTAAAAAGGTTCGTGTATAGACTACGCTAAGCTATCATCAGCAGTAATGTATGAGCCGTGAATAAACTCAAAAAATATACTATTACATCACATGAGGTGATTTGTTAAAATTTTCGTAATTTATTATCGTTATATTGCAAATATCATTGATAAACGTGCAATTTTATCTGAATAAGAATTTTTCGTTATGTAAGACTTTTTATTGAAATTGAGTCGTTTTTGAAGATACCGAAATCACCCCATACCAGCCAAATACACGTTAATTTAAATCCATGAACCCAAAAATTATGCATGAAGAAGCTCCTTATAACCAGCCGCTTTCCGTCATTTACGCACAATATCATTTCTATAACTCATCGATCAGCTTCTATCACTAATGGTAGAACATCCTAAACATACTTTACCTGTTTACAAAATCGCCATCACAGGCCCTGAATCCACCGGTAAGTCAACCTTGGCCAGAACTTTGGCCCATCATTATCACACCGTTTGGGTGGAAGAATATGCCAGACAATACCTCGACCAATTGGGAAGACCCTATAAAGAATCCGACTTGCTGACCATCGCGTTTGAACAAATCAAAAATGAACAGAAAAAGGAGGAAAAAGCCAGGCGTTTTATATTCTGCGATACAGAACCAATAGTGTTAAAGATCTGGTCACAGTATAAATATCAACGCGTAGCTGAAAAAATCCTTGAAATCAACAAAAAAGCCCACTATCATCACTACTTGCTCATGAATATTGATCTTCCGTGGGTTTTCGACCCTTTACGTGAACACCCCGACCGACGGTCCTCCTTTTTTAAATGGTTCGTCCGTGAACTAGAAGAAAAAAATGCACCTTTTTCCATCATCAGCGGTACAGAGAATGAGCGAATAAAAAATGCCATTGAAACGATTGATAGGCTATTTCCGCATTAATTCATATCAGGCTTGTCATGTAAAAACATACTTTAATTGGTTTGCCTTATTAAAAGGCATGAATTTTTCATAACTTTGAGGTAATGGGGTGCCTGTCGGGCTGAGATCATACCCTTTGAACCTGATTCCGGTAATGCGGACGTAGGGAAGAAGCATTTTCAAACTCACAGTTTTCTCCGTCATCGTACTCAGGGGTGCCTTAAAAATTTCGGGCTGAGATTATACCCACATTACCTGAACCGGATAATGCCGGCGTAGGGAGAAGGCAAAGGATCGGCAGATTTCCCCACCATCTGCCACGACTTTATGAAACAAACCAACATGAAACATTCATTTTCGATTACAATAATCATTCTGGCCATTTTAATCGCCGCGCCCAGCTTTGCAGGTAGCGAAGACAGCATTCGCACCGAAGTGCTCAACGACATCACCATTCTCGGCATCAGGGCTGAAAAAAACATGCCCCTTACCTTTCAAAATATTGACAAATTAGAAATCGGACTGCGAAACCTCGGTCAAGACATGCCCTACATGCTCGCCGCCGCTCCGTCGCTCATTTATACCTCCGACGCAGGAACAGGCATAGGCTACACCGGCATGCGCATACGCGGCAGCGATGGCACGCGTATCAACGTGACCATAAACGGTGTGCCATACAACGACGCCGAGTCGCAAGGGACATTCTGGGTCAACCTGCCTGACTTTTCGTCGTCGGTAAACTCCATACAGATACAGCGGGGCGTGGGCACCTCCACCAACGGTGCCGGCGCCTTTGGTGCCACAGTCAACATGCAAACGGACCGAGTTTCATCTGAACCGTCGGCCCAGATCAACAGCTCCTTCGGATCTTTCAATACCTTGAAATATAATTTACTGTTGAATTCCGGCGTTATTGGGAACCACTGGGTTTTTGAAGGAAAACTGGCTAAGATTACTTCCGATGGCTTCGTAGACCGCGCCACTGCAGATCTGGGCTCCTATTACCTTTCGGGTACCTACCTTGGTAAAAATACTGTAGTCAAAGCTCTTGTATTTGGTGGTAAGGCGCTCACTTACCAGGCGTGGAATGGCGTGGAAGCCGGCAAAATGGTTACAAACCGCACCTTCAACTCTGCCGGGATGTTTTTTGATGAAAATGGAAAACAGCAGTTTTATGACCGCGAAGTAGATAATTATCGTCAGGACCATCTACAGCTACACCTTTCACAGCAAGTCGGCGCGAACTGGATGTTTAATGGTGCCGTACACTACACCAAAGGTTCGGGATATTTCGAGCAGTACAAAGAAGATGCCTCGCTGGCTGACTACGGCCTGCCCGATGTAGTGATAGGCGACAGCACCATTTCGCAAACCGATCTCATTCGCCGTCGCTGGCTCGACAACGACTTTTATGGGATCGTGTATTCCTTCCAATACGACCGGCAACGCCTGAACTTTGTATTTGGCGGAGGCTACAACGATTATATAGGAGATCATTTCGGCGAAATCATCTGGGCGCAGTATGCCTCTACCAGCCAGATCAGGCAACGCTATTACGATAATACCGGCAGAAAAAAGGACTTTAATTCCTATGTGAAATTGAATTACGACCTTAGCACCGGACTGAACCTTTTTGCCGATGTTCAAGTCCGCAGCGTTGATTACAGGATAATAGGCATCGACAACAACCGGCGGCCTGTTGAAACAGGCGATGATTACCTGTTCTTCAACCCGAAACTAGGCCTTCACTATAACTTTTCACCCACTTCGAGCCTGTATGCTTCCTATGCCATTGCCAACCGCGAGCCGGTGCGGGATGATTTCATAGATAACTCCGTTACGCCAAAACCTGAAACACTCGGAGATCTTGAGGTCGGGTTTAAGCACATCGGAGCCAACGCTAATTTTACTGCTAACATATACCATATGACATACCGCAACCAACTCGTGCTCACCGGCGCTGTGAACGATGTTGGCGGAAGTATCAGAACCAATGTAGATCACAGCCATCGTACAGGCATCGAACTCACAGCAGGAATTAAACTGCTAAAAAACCTGAACTGGACGGGCAATATCGCCTTCAGCGCCAATAAAATTGACAGCTTCACTGAAGAGTTGAACGACTACGAACAAGGCGGATTGGTGTCAAACAGCTATACCGATACAGATATATCCTATTCACCCAACATGGTTGGAGCATCACAGTTTACTCTTACGGCGGCCAAGGGTTTGGACGTAACTCTATTTTCCAAGTTCGTGGGCAGACAATTCTTAGACAACACTTCTAATGAAGCCCGTCAGCTCGATCCCTATTTCATCAACGACCTTATACTGAAATATACATTCACCACAAGATTTATTAAAGAAATAGGTCTGAACCTGATGGTGAATAACCTATTAAACACTACCTATGAATCGAATGGCTACGCTTTCGGCTATGTGTATGGCCAGGAATACCGCGAGGTTTACTACTTTCCACAGGCGGGAATCAATTTTTTGGCCGGAGTTACGCTGCGGTTTTAAAAGAATTTAAAATTCCAGCGTTTCATAAAATTGTTGTAAAAAACGCTAAACTGTCGCACCTTTAAAGGCAATTGAAAATCTATAGCAATGGATGGGGTCAAATATCATCCATTTCTACTCTTATATGCTGGAGAGACTTTTTCCCGGTACTATTATATTTTTATTCTTTTCTACAAACCCGTTGTTCTAATCGTTGCTAAAATGACCCACTTGATACGCATCTTTTCTTGCCTCGCCCTTGCTGGCCTTTTTTCATGTTCCAACTCCAAAGAAAACCAAGACATCACCATAGAGGCCAACTGGCAATTTCGCAAAGCCGGTGACACCGAATGGCTGTCGGCTACCGTGCCCGGCTGTGTGCATACCGACCTCCTCAATCTGAATAAGATCCCGGATCCCTTTTACCAAAAAAATGAATTGGATGTAAAGTGGATCGAATCCTCTGACTGGGAATACATCACTTCTTTCATGGTTTCCGGCGAACTGGCAGCCTATTCAAACCTCGATCTTCAGTTTGACGGACTGGACACCTATGCCGATGTGTACCTGAACGATTCGCTCATACTCCAGGCAGACAACATGTTTGTAGGCCATACTATCCCTGTTAAAAAATACCTGAAAACGGGCGACAACCATCTCCGGGTGTATTTCCACTCAGCCGTAAATGTGGGTATGGAAAAACTGAAAAAAGTGCCCTACCTGATCATGGCTGCCAACGAGATTGCCCCAGAAGACGAGCGAAGCAACGTGTTCACGCGCAAAGCGCCATTCCATTATGGGTGGGACTGGGGGCCAAGACTGGTGACTTGTGGCGTTTGGAAACCGGTAACCCTAAAAGCCTGGGAAGCAGCAACGATGAGCAATTTATACATAAAACCCATCGCGGTTTCGGAAGAAAGGGCCTCATACACCGTGTCGGCTAAAATGATCACTTCGGCAGAAACCGCTGCAAGGATAGAAGTATGGGTAGATAATCAGAAATTATCCAGCCGTGATATCCAGATTGAAAAAGGTACAAGTGAGCCGGAAATCGACCTCACCATCGAAAAGCCTGAGCTTTGGTGGACCAAGGGTCTCGGCGGCCAAAAACTCTATAATGTTGAACTTCGGTTAGTGAAAGGTGATAAAACCCTGCAAACACTCTCGCACCGGATTGGCGTTCGAACCATAGAACTGGCTCGCGAAAAGGACAATACCGGTACCTCGTTTACCTTTAAGGTGAATGGCGTGCCCGTGTTTATGAAAGGCGCCAACTACATTCCTTCCGATATTTTCACTACCCGCAAAACGGTTGAAAACTACAAGCGTGTGGTGCAGGATGCTGTAGATGCCAACATGAATATGATTCGTTTTTGGGGAGGTGCCATCTATGAAGGCAACGAATTATACGATCTTCTGGACGAAAACGGCATTCTGGCCTGGAACGACTTTATGTTTGCCTGCAACATGCAGCCCGACGATTCGCTGCATTTAGATAACATTCGCAGAGAGGCGGAGTACAACGTGAAGCGCTTGCGCAACCATGCATCTATTGCCTTGTGGTGCGGCAACAACGAAAACCTGCGAGCCTGGAACGACTGGGGCTGGCCACAAAAAGTGACTCCAGAACAGGCCAATATTCTCTGGCGCGTATATGAAAAAATCTATTACAATATACTTCCTCAGGCGGTAGGTACCTATCATCCTGAGGTGACTTACTGGCCTTCTTCACCACAAGGTGAAAACAATACCCCTTCGAATCCGAATTCGGGCGACGAGCATGACTGGCGGATCTGGTTTGGCGATGTGCCATTTTCAACATACGCTGAAAATACCGGTCGATTCATCAGTGAATATGGCTTGCAATCCTTCCCGGAGATGAAAACCATCAAAGCATTTGCCGCCGAAGAGGATATGGCCTACCGCTCACCAATTATGGAGCACCGCCAGCGCAGCCTCATGCCATGGATTGCTGAAGGCTTCAACGGCAATGAAATGATAAACACCTATATCAAACGCTATTACAAACCAGCCAAAGATTTTGAATCGTTCATTTACCTCAGCCAGGTGATGCAAGCCGAAGGGGTGAAATTTGCCATAGAAACCCATCGCCGGCAAATGCCCCGCACCATGGGCTCGTTGTACTGGCAAATCAACGATTGCTGGCCTACGATGTCATGGGCAAGCGTTGATTATTTCGGTAGGTGGAAGGCGCTGCATTACTTCGTGCGCGAAGCCTTTAAACCTGTGCTTCCGGTAATTTTCAGGGAAGACTCCGAAATTAAAATCGCCATTGCCAACGATAATCTTCAACCTACCGACTATAATCTCCGCGTTACACTTTATGATTTCAAAGGGAATGCCCTTTGGCAAAAAGACGAAAAAATCACTCTCGCCGCCAATACCAGCCAGACCTATATGACTATTGCTGAGCAGGAATTATTGTCAAAAGGCCAGACGAACTCCATGGTACTGGAAGCACAGGTCATGAACAACGGGGATGTCGCGGCACAAAACCTGTTTTATTTTAAAGACGTAAAAGCGCTGCAGCTTGAAAAGCCCGTCATTGAAAAAACAGTAGATAAGACAGGAGAAAACCAATTTTCGGTCGCACTCACCACCAATGTGCTGGCTAAAAATGTATCTCTGAGCACCTCTTCAGATGGCAGGTTCAGCAATAACTTTTTCGATATGCTACCGGGGAAAGCTTATACGATTCAATTCGACGGTGAACTCATCAACGAGATGAGTATATTGTCCGTTGCCGGTACTTATTGAACATCTGGTATGATAAGGCTAACAACTAGAACATATATCCCGATCCGAGAAAACGCTGGCGGTCCTGAAAGTCTAAAAACGGTATCTGTTTGGGATATTCCATACGGTGTATACCTACGACCCGGACATTTATTGGAGTTATTGTGACGAAGCCAAAACGAGTTTGTAATCTTTTATTCACTTGGTTCACTTTGATTACGACTCCTTCTATTTAATTTTATACATCACTTTTTACATATAAAACATGAAAAAACTATTTCTTCAAACCATGATGATACTATCAGGGTGCATCTTGCTGTCCTGCTCCTCCGGCGAAAACCACTGGTCAGTACTGTCGCCTTCCGGAAATATGCGGTACACCATTACGCTAAGTGAAACAGGCAGCTTGGCATATACCTTCGACATGCTCGATTCTGGCAACTGGAAGACTCTCATTACGCCATCTCCATTGGGTATTAGTCGTTCAGATGTTTCATTTACAGAAAATCTCAAATTTATCAGTGCAACTCCATCACTGACTATTGAGGAAAATTATAAGCTGAAAGTAGGCAAGAAACTCAGTATTCACAGTACTGCCAATGAAATTACCGTGACTTTTGCCAGTCCAACAGGTCAGCAGGTACAGGTTGTTGCGCGTGCATTCGATGACGGCGCGGCATTCCGGTATCGTTTTCCAAAAATTTCTGACAGCACCTTCGAGGTTCATGGAGAATCGACGGCTTTTGTTATCGCAGAAGAAGGTAAGGCCTGGACACAGCCTTACGATAAAATCACGACCTATTCACCAGGTTATGAACGCTATTATGAAAACGGAATTCCTATAGGTACATCCGCACCGGGTGAAGAAGGTTGGTGTTTCCCCGCGCTGTTTGAAACACCATCAGCATGGATCATGATCACCGAGGCAGGAGCCATGCCCGGATACTTTGCCTCACATCTCGCGCAGCAAGCCGATGGAAGGAAATACAGCATAAAGCTGCCTGAGGCCACGGAAGCAAATAATACGGTGAGCAATATCGCAACCTCGACGCTGCCTTGGGATATGCCCTGGCGTGTGATTATCGCAGGAAAAGATCTTGCCAGCATGGTCGAAACGCATGCGGTAACTAGCTTAAACCTACCGTCGCAGATCGCCGATGATTCTTGGGTAATACCCGGCCGGGCTACATGGAGTTGGTGGAGTGAATGGAGCAGTCCGAAAAATTATGCCGCTATGACTCCATTTATTGATTTGGCCGCCGCTATGGGCTGGGAGTATTTTCTCGTTGATGCCAACTGGGACATGATGACCGGTGGAAATATTGAGCAACTCATCAGTTACGCCAGGACTAAAAATGTCGGAATACTGATGTGGTACAATTCGGGAGGTCCACACAACGACGTCACAGAGCGACCTCGCGACATCATGAATGATCCGTTGAAGCGTCTGGCAGAATTTCGAAAACTCGATTCGCTTGGCGTGAAAGGAGTAAAGGTAGATTTTTTTCAGAGCGATAAGCCTGCCATCATTCAGCAGTATTTCGACATCCTTCGCGATGCGGCACAATACAAGATCATGGTCAATTTCCACGGATGCACCATGCCACGAGGTTGGGAGCGCACGTGGCCAAACCTGGTTTGCATGGAGGCAGTTCGGGGCGCGGAATGTTACGCTTTTGATGAACAATTCCCTGCGAAGGCAGTGTGGTACAACACCATTTTACCCTTTACGCGCAACGCGGTTGGCTCCATGGACTATACTCCTGTAGCCTTTACAAATCAAAAATATCCGCATCAGACAAGCTATGGCCATGAGTTAGCGCTTTCCATTGTGTTTGAGTCCGGCATACTACATTATGCCGACAGAGTAGCAGCTTATACCAGCCTTCCTTACGCGCCAAAAGAATTCCTCAAGCAGATACCTACTGTCTGGGATGAAACGATACTTCTTTCTGGCTACCCGGGAAAAGAATGTGTCATCGCCAGAAATCACGGTGACACCTGGTATATCGGTGGAATAAACGGCACAACCGAAGAGAAAACCTGGGAAATCGACTTAAAGCGACTACCTCAGCGAGATTATACTGCCACCATTATTACTGACGGGGCCACCACAACCGAGTTTTCAACCGAGGCTATTGTAATTAAACAAGGAGAAAAGCTTAAGGTAAACGTTTTGGGTGCTGGCGGGTTTGCTGCTGTACTCAGGTAGTCGAAACTAAAAAGGATTCTTCGTTTAGCTTATTCTGGCTAAGAAGAATCCTTCCTCTCGGTATCCTTTATAAATCAAGAGCATACACTCTCAACAAGTCCTAAATCAAAAAAGCCCCATAAAGGGGCTTTTGTTGTTATAAAAGGTTGGCGGCGACTTACTCTCCCACGTGTTACGGCAGTACCATCAGCGCTGAGGGGCTTAACTTCTCTGTTC
>JBGSYX010000487.1:0-22604 GCA_041750735.1 Cyclobacteriaceae bacterium | reverse complement strand
GATGCTCTACCAGCTGAGCTACGAGATCATGGATATGGCTTGCTTTTTTAAGGGCCGTTTCCGTAATTGGACTGCAAATTTAGAATCTTATGTATAAAAGCCAAAACGCTAAGCTCAAATTATTCATAATATTTCTATTTGTATTCTTAATCCATTCATATTCAGGTAAATGTGAGGCGACTTCACAAAATCTATTGCTCGCAGATTCTCTATTTAATCAGAAAAAATATACCCAGGCTTTCGAATTATACGAGCAGGTATTCACGTATGATAGAAAGGCTTCCCCGGCAATGCTTCTTAAGATGGCGTTTGTGAAGGAAGGCTTGGGGGATTTCAGCCAGGCGTTGTATTATCTTAATCTACATTACCTCATGGTGTATGATAAGAAAACCCTCAAAAAAATGGAAAGTCTTGCCGAGCAGCACAGACTTCAGGGATATAATTATGACGACGCAGAATTCTTTCTGAATATCTACCAGAAATACCAGTCACAGGTGGATATGGCAGTCCTGGCGATCGTTTTATTCTTCTTCAGCCTTTTGGTTTACAAGCGCCGTAAATACAACAAAACATCCAAAGGTCAAGCAGTTAGTTACGCTATCGCCTTGATGCTCGTAATTCTACTTAACAATTTTGCACGGGAGCAGCAAAAAGCTATCATCACTAATGGAACAGCCTATTTGATGGATGGTCCTTCGCCGGGAGCAAATATTGTGGCTGTGGTTTCTGAAGGGCATCGTGTCCGCGTAGTTGGCCAAAAGGATATATGGTCAGAAATTTTATGGGAAGACAAAGATGTTTTTATTAGAAACCAGAGTCTGATGCCGATAACGGCGTTATAACAAGCGCTCCAAATAACGCCCCCAAATAGCAATAATTGCCATTTTTGTGTTAATTGCGTTACTGCCGTCATTAAACTTATACCATGAATGAATATCTTCTGAAAGCCATCATTCGCCTGTTTGCTATAGTGGCAAAGGGCAATGTAACTGACGAAAGCCGCCGCCGAATCAAGTTTATGATCAACAGGCAGGCTAGTAGCGAACAAGCGGAGGAATATTTTAAAATATTTGACGAATTCACCTGTGCTCAGGACCCGAATAAGCGCTCTAACGGACGAGGGGGTATGGATGCCGATACTGAAGAGTTCGTCGAGGAGTGGGCCAACATTATGCTTATCTGCAAACGCATTAATCTGGAAAGTTCCCTCTTTCAGAAGATCGTACTCTTGCTCAGAATTATTGAACTTACCATTAGCGACAACCAACTGACAGAGCGTGAGGACAACCTCATTTACTATATTAGTAAGGCGCTGAATCTCCAGCCAAAGATTGTAAAGCAGGTAAAACAATTTGTGTTTGGAAAGGACCCGAAGTCATTACAAAACAAAAACATACTTATTGTCGATTCGCGAAATCCTGAAGACTGTATTGGCTGCAAGCACATCCATCGCCCTGAAATCCATGGTTTTTTGGCCATATTATACGTGCCAGAAATTGAGCAATACATTATTAAATATGTAGGACCGTCACACATTCTTCTCAATGGCCTGGCACTGACAACCTGGTTTATTGAAGTTTTCCCAACTGGAAGCAACCTCCGAGGTGGAAACATGAAGCCAATATATTATAGTGATGTGGTGGAAATGCTCATGTCTAAGCCTCATACGGATAAGATTCAGCTAACCGCCAGGGATGTATGGGTAGGATTCAAGCAGGAACGCATTGGCTTGCGCGATATTTACCTCAGTGAAGAATCGGGAAAACTTGTCGGTGTTATGGGCGCCAGTGGTTCGGGCAAATCAACGCTTCTTGAAACTCTGAATGGGAAAATTAAACCTAAAACCGGCGAGGTTAAAATAAACGGGATTGATGTTCACAAGGAGCCTGAAAAGTTGAAAGGAATTATCGGTTTCGTTCCACAGGATGATTTGCTCATCGAAGAGCTCACCGTTTACGAAAACCTATACTTTGCGGCTAAATTGTGCTTTGCTGAATACAGTGAGGAAAAAATTCATGAATTGTCCACTGACACACTAAAGGCGTTGGGTATTTACGATACCAAGGACCTGATCGTCGGGAATCCTCTGAAAAAAACAATTAGCGGAGGCCAGCGAAAACGATTGAACATTGGCTTGGAACTGCTTCGTGAACCTTCCGTCCTTTTCCTGGACGAACCAACTTCCGGCTTGTCCTCACGCGATTCTGAGAATATCCTCGACCTTCTGAAGGAACTTGCCCTGAAAGGAAAGCTGGTCATTACTACCATCCATCAGCCTTCGTCAGACATTTTCAAAATGTTTGATAGTCTCCTCATTCTTGATGTGGGAGGTTACCAGATATATTATGGCGACCCAGTGGACGCCATGGTATATTTCCGCGACGTGGTCAATATGATACAGCGTGATCAGGGCCTGTGCATCACCTGTGGCACGGTAAACGTGGAGCAGGTATTCAACATCATAGAAACACGGGTAGTGAATGAATACGGGCATTATACCGACCAACGCCGCATGAAACCAAAGGACTGGAACGATCAGTTTAAAAAGCGTTTGATGCCCAGGATCTCGGTAGAAAAGAATCCGCTGCCACCCACATCTTTTCAAATTCCTAACTGGGTCAATCAGTTTAAGTTATTCTATCGAAGGGATTTGCTTTCCAAACTTAAAAATAAACAATATCTCATAGTTACTTTTTCGGAAGCGCCTCTTCTAGGCCTTATTATCGGGTACTTCATCCGTTACTACAATCCTGCTGACGACAACAAATTTGGCTATACCTTCGGCGGCAATCCCAATATCCCGTACTATTTCCTCATGAGTATTATTGTGGCCATGTTTATTGGCCTTTCCATTAGCGGCGAGGAGATTATTAAAGACAGGAGGATTTTGCTCCGAGAGCGCTTTCTAAACCTTAGCCGGTCGAGCTATCTCACCGCAAAATTTATGATCCTCCTGGTGGTTTCGGCTATTCAGGCAATGCTTTTTGTTGCCGTAGCCAACACTATTCTCGAATTCAATGGTATGTTCATGTCTTTTTGGTTGATCTTGTTTTCATCAGCAGTAATAGCCAATATCGTTGGTTTGAATATATCATCTGCCTTCGACTCTGTAATCACCATATATATCATGGTGCCCATTATTCTCATACCGCAACTCATGTTCAACGGCGTAGCTATTGAGTTCGATAAATTAAATCCATCCATAAGTTCTAGTGAGCGAGTGCCTGTGTTAGGCGAATTAATGGTTTCGCGCTGGGCATATGAGGCTGTGATGGTGCGGCAATTCAAAGACAATAAGTACCAGAGCATTTTTTATAATCAGGAAAAAGTGGTTGCAGATGCGGACTACAAAACCGGATTTTACTTAAAAGCCCTTGAGACCAACCTTTCATCCTGCGATGCGGCACTTCGGGGTAATGTACCGCGCGAAAGTGTTGCCGATAACCTGAAGCTGATAAAGTACGAGCTTTCCAGGGAACTGAATCAAATTGGTAAACCCGAAATCGTAGATTGGGAAAAGCTAACAGTTCAGGCTTTTGATTCAGCAGCCTCCAGCCAGATTCGGGAAACTATTCTCACGTTGAAAAGGATGTATTCTGCCAGAAAAAAAGATGCACTGGAATCAATGGATAAGTGGCGCCATGAGAATATTGTAGTTCCACAGAAAGAAGAAGAATATCTTAAACTCAAAAGGGACTATTCCAATGATAAGATTAATGACATGGTGGTTAACAAGATGACCATGCTTTCAATTATCGAGGTTGGCGATAAACTCATCAGGAAGGCTACGCCAATCTATGCTACTCCCGATGTACCAGAAAACCCATTAAACTTCCGCACATTTTATTATGCCCCGGAAAAATACTTTGCAGGCAGGTACTTCGATACATTCTGGTTCAATATCATCATCATCTGGATTATGTCCATCATCGGACTCATTGCCTTGTACATGGACTTACTTAAAAAATTATTAACCTTAATAGAAGCAATCGGTGACTACAATTTCAGACGAAAAATCCAAAAGGCTCAATCTGTCTTCAGGAAGTAAATGGGAGGATATCGTTGGATATTCCAGAGCAGTACGTGTTGGCAATATCATTGAGGTAGCCGGGACGACCGCCGTTGATGAAAACGGAGTGCTCCGGGGAGACGGCGACCCATTCGAACAAACAAGATACATACTGGAGAAAATCAGCAAAGTATTGCACTCCGCCGGTGCCTCATTGGAAGATGTAGTCCGGACAAGAATTTATTGTGCCGACATTTCACGGTGGGAGGAAATCGGAAGAGCGCATGGCCAGTTTTTCAGTCAAATAAAACCCGTCACCAGCATGGTAGAAGTGAGCAAACTCATCAGCCCGGAACTACTCGTGGAGATAGAAGTAACGGCGATCATCCCTGACAAATAATGACTTATACCTATGAGTATCCCAGGCCGGCGGTTACTACGGATTGTATAATAATTCGGGGAAAAGTGCATAGAGAAGTTCTTCTCATCGAGCGAAAGCATGAGCCATTCATGGGAAACTGGGCATTACCCGGCGGATTTGTCGAAATCGATGAAGATCTGTTGGAAGGAGCCATCAGGGAGTTGAGGGAAGAAACCAATCTGACAGGGGTTTCTTTGCAACAATTCAGGACCTACGGCAAACCCGGCCGTGATCCCCGCGGGCGAACCGTTTCAGTGGTTTCTTATGGCACGCTTGATAATGATGAAAAAGCCATGGCAGGTGACGATGCTGCTAACGTACAATGGTTTGGCATTGATAACCTGCCTCCCTTAGCCTTCGATCATGCTGAAATATTGGATGATTTCTTCAGGTTTATGGATTTTTACTCTTAGTTACATCCGGCATGGTGAAGTGTCAAGAACAGACTTGAGATCAATAGTCTGCGACAACAGAACTTAACGTTTGAAGACAAAACTGCTTATGCCCCATTGCCACAATTCAGCAATGTCCATCTATGACTAATTTGTTATTTTTTATCTCACTTCCAAACGGCTCTACTATTCTCTTTCCTTTATCCTTTTACTATCTTTCAGCTAGAAAACACCCAATAGTACACCAATTTGCTTGCCGTAAAAGTGTTACTAATTAAAGATTAAAGATGAAAAAAAAGCTGTTAGGCCTGATTCTACTTTTTGGAATCGCAACTAATTCATCTGGACAAGATAATTGGCAGCTTTTAAATCCTACTCCAACAATTAATGCTTGCGAGGATATTCATTTTATTACAAATGAAATTGGCTACATAGTCACAAGCAGCGAAATACTAAAAACGACTGATGCCGGATTAACCTGGTCAATCTTACAAAAAATCCCAAGTGGGAAGGTCATTAATTTTCAAGGATCGATGGGATTTATTGCTGGTTATTTTGGTTGTGTTTTAAAGTCTGTTGATAATGGCAATACGTGGGCTTCAATTAATACGGGTACAAATGAAAGTTTCAATAGTGTGAATATTATAGATGAAGACACAATATTCCTTTCAAGTTATTCTGGAACACTTCGGTCATCAGATGGTGGAAATAATTGGCAATATTATAGTATACCTGTTGAATATGGTATGCCAGGTTATTCTGTAAACAAAACAGTTTTTACAAATTCAAAAGTTGGTCATGCAGCTTGTGACGCGGGGAAGATAATTAAAACGGCAGATGGTGGATTGAATTGGTATGTGACTAAATCACTTGAAGCTTCATCTTCTGATTTCTATACAATTTATTTTACAAATAGTGAGATTGGTTTTGCTTCATGTGAAAATAACACCATTTACAAAACGACCGATGGCGGTGAAAGTTGGATTGAAATTGCCAGTTTATGGGAGAGGATTTTCTCGTTTTACTTTCTGGATGAACTCAATGGATATATTTCAGGAGAGGGTGGAGCGCTATATAAGACAACAGACGGAGGATACACTTGGGAATGGTCAGGATTTCAGCCAACTAAAATCTATGATACGTCTATATCTGCAATTTACTTTCTCAATGGATATTTAGGATTTGCAATTGGCTTAAACGGGAAAATACATAAGACAATAGATGGCGGAAAATCGTGGACTCCTTATTCGCCTACATATAACGATATAAAACAGTTGGACTTTATTACTGCTGACGTCGGGTATGCCTTAATTGGAAATCAAATTTTCAAATCAACAAATGGCGGCGATAAATGGTTAAACCTTGGGCCTCCGGTTAATAAGGAGAAGACGCAACAAATAGATTTCATTGATAAGAACACCGGTTTTGCTATTGTCGGAGGTACTATTGGAACATCAGGTAATAGTGGATCGGTATATAAAACGTCCAATGGTAGCGATACCTGGTATAAAGTATCTACCGGTTATGTTATTTCATCTGAAGATTTAACGCTTATCGATTTTGTAAATCAGGATACAGGCTTCGTTAGCAGTACCAATGGTTTATTCAGGACGAAAAATGGGGGGAGGGATTGGGAAAAAGTCGAAAATATTTCTGGTGCTCAAATTCAATTCATTAGTACAAAGATTGGTTATATTAAAAGTGTTGGGCCAACTAGAATATATAAAACTTTTGATGGTGGAATTACCTGGAAATCAATATTTGAAAATGTAGGGGATATATCATGTTTCCATTTTTCAGATGAAAATCATGGCTACATTATCACTTACTCGGGTTCAATGTTTAAAACCACAGATGGAGGCATTAATTGGACTGAGTTAGTTATTCCTTATGGGTATTACACATTTGTTAAATTTTATTCAAATCAAGTTGGTTATATTTTGGATTACGAAGGACAATTATATAAAACAGAAGATGGAGGTACAAAATGGCAAACTCTAATAAAAATTGGTGGTATTACGGCAATCGAATTATTAACTAATGATATTTACTTATCAGGATCTGCTGGTAGGATATTAAAAAGCAAAGTTGAAGTAATTATAACTGGTCTTCAAAATTTAAATCAATGCGTTTCTGATTTTGCTATATATCCTAATCCAACATTTAATAGTTTAAAAATAAATACTCAGGAAAATGAATTTCAGGTCATGTTATTTGATTTGAATGGTAATAAATTACGTGTTTTTAAAAATGAACCTATAATAAGTCTTTCATGCCTGCCAACAGGTATGTATCTGTTAAAAATCATCACAGAAAAAGAACAGGTAATGAAGAAAGTTATAAAGCATTAACATCCCTTTTTAAGCTCGCCCCGAATGACAAATGTTTTGGAAGTTCGCTGCATGCTTCCTATTAATAATCGAAACAACAGAAAGCATCTCCCTTTTTCCGTCAAATTTTGTGTCGATATTTTTTAGCCATGGAAAATGGTCTTAATTTCATCAACGGAAATTAAAACGCCCCAACATGAGAATATCTGACAAAACCAACCCGATAGAATACCGCGCCGTCGAAGACCGATATGATGAAATGCTGTACCGCCGGTGCGGCAAGAGCGGCATCCTGTTGCCCGCTATATCGCTGGGTTTATGGCACAATTTCGGGTATCTCGACAATATCGAAACCGCCAGAAACATCCTGCGCGCCGCCTTCGATACCGGTATCACGCACTTCGACCTCGCCAATAATTACGGCCCACCGTATGGCTCTGCAGAAGAAAATTTTGGTCTGTTGCTCAAACGGGACTTTTTGAAATACCGCGACGAACTCATTATTTCTACCAAGGCCGGATACGACATGTGGCCGGGGCCATACGGTAATCTTGGTTCGAGAAAGTACCTCATTGCCAGTTGCGATCAAAGTCTGAAGCGCATGGGGCTGGACTATGTGGATATTTTCTACCATCACCGTCCCGATCCGGATACACCATTGGAGGAAACCATGACGGCCCTCGACCATCTTGTGCGACAGGGTAAAGCGCTGTACGCAGGAATCTCCAACTATCCGGCTGACCTGGCAGAACGAGCTATTTGCATTCTTCGCGACATGGGGACGCCGTGCCTTATTCACCAGGCAAAATACCACATGTTCGACCGTTGGGTGGAAACCGACCTGCTCAGCATCTTAGACGACAATGGCGTGGGATGTATTGCCTTTTCTCCATTGGCGCAGGGCATGCTCACCGACCGATATCTGAATGGAATCCCACAGGATTCCAGGGCTGCGAAGCCTATGACTTATTTGGAGAAAAACCAGGTGGAAGCGCAGATTCCAAAGATTCGGTTGCTCAATGACATTGCTACAGAACGCGGCCAAAAGCTGAGCCAGATGGCGCTAAGCTGGCTGTTGAAAGACGACAGGGTAACAAGCGTATTGATAGGAGCAAGCTCTGTTTCTCAGCTAATGGATAATCTTGAAGCGCTGGATAAAGTGGAGTTTGATGAGGATGAAATCAGGAAGATTGACGCGGCGTTGCGATAAGCAATTTGAGCTGGAGTTTGGATCATGGGTAAAAATCGAAAATCCATAATCGTTAATCTCAAATCGTCAATCGTTTGCGTAACAAATTGGCTTTTCAGCGAGCCCTATTTACTGGCATTGAAGAGCTTTTCCTTTTCTTCCTTACTCAGGCTGTCGTAGCCTCTTTCGGAGATTTTATCCAAAATCTTGTCGATCTCGGCCTGGTTCACCACAGTGGCGCCAGATTTTTTGGGAGTGGTTCCTGAGGAAGAAGATTTTTGTGCTGTCTGCCGATGGCTGACTTTTATCGTTGGCCGCTTGATGAAAAAACTTTTTACAAATTCCATGATGTGAAAAATCCATCGGCCCAACTCACGCCCACTCCTCAGTTGTTTTATGTAGATAAAACCCATTAGCGCTCCGCCGAGATGCGCCAGGTTGCCGCCGGCATTTTCGCCAACACTTCCAATAAATGAAAAAAAGATATAGACGGCTACAATATATTTAATCTTGACCGGTCCGAAGAAAAGCAAATAAAACCGGTAGTCAGGAAAATAGGTAGCCGCCGCAACACTCACCGCATACACTGCAGCCGACGCACCCACCATGCCGCTGAACATTGTTGCCCGGTCTGCATAAAATGGGATCAGGTTATAGGCCAGAAGAAATGTCAATCCGCCGGCGATAGCGCCAAGTACATACAAGTTTATCAGTTTCTGGGAACCAAACGCATCGACGAAAATTCTTCCAAACCAGTACAATACCAGCATGTTCATTAGAATATGCCACATATCGGTGAGGCTGTGTGTAAAGGCGTAGGTTATGATAGTCCAGGGTCTTGTGATGAATTCGCTAATGGGGGCAGGGATGGTGAACTGTTTGTACACTGCAGGCAGCACCAACTCAATGGCCGGAATTTTTCCAAGCACGTATAGGATTCCAAAAATCACGAAAACCACTACGTTTATGATGATGAGCTGAGCCAGCCCATTATTGGGTTTACTCCATGCCTGTTTGAATTCGTCGAATATTGAAAACATATTATCTTTCCTTTAACCCGTGTATCAGTAAAACTTTTTCCGATCACTCTTCCAGATTTTTATCAGTATAAATGCGACCAGCATACCGCTGAGATGTGCGAAATGAGCCACGTTATCACCGGGATTGCGTTGTATCCCGGCATAAAGTTCAAATAATGCATAGATGCCCACGAAATATTTTGCTTTTATGGGTATCGGTGGGATCAAGAGCATCAGCACGGTATTCGGAAAGAGCATGCCAAAAGCCAGCAAAATGCCAAAAATAGCTCCGGAAGCGCCAACCATCTGGGAATTGCTCTGTCGCGATAGAACCATATCTAAAATATCCTTGCTCTCGTCGATCAACGATTGATCGGTTGGACTTTCTATGTATTCGTACATGAAACTGTTCAGTTCGGCATTCTGCTTCACCGGTATGCCTGCTTTCTTTTCCAGAATATGCTTGAATTTGCCAGGGCTGGGTTGTGCATAATACTGCTCCACAGCATTCGAGAAGTTCCTGGTTTCATAGAACTCTATACCGCTGTATAGCAAACCGGCGCCAACTCCGGTAACTAAATAAAATATCAGAAATCGCTTCGGCCCCCAGAACTGCTCCAGCAGCGGCCCAAACATAAACAGGGCAAACATATTACTGAGCAGGTGCATGGTACTGCCATGCAAAAACATATAGGTGAAAAACTGATAGGGCTGGAAATAATCGCTATTCAGGTTGCGAAGGCTCCCGATTGCATTTATATCAATCCGCATCAGGCTACTTATGAAAAAAAGGCCGATGTTGATGATGAGAAGGTTCCGCACCAGCGGAGTTATTCGTGAAAACATTATGCCGTAATATTAAATGTGTCTTCTATTTTTTTACCGTCCAATATAAAATAAATCAGTCGGCCACCTGGGGTATTATTCGGATTTTTACAGGCAAACAGCCTGTCGATGATGCTTTTCATTTCGGTGGTGCCCAGCTTTTTATTCCGCTTTATGGCGGCATTCACGGCCAACGAACGGGACAGTGCCTCCGTCCTGTCGTTTTTAAACTCCATAAAATTGGATTTGTAATCCTGCAAAACCGAGAGAAAAACCTTTTTGCCTGATTCATCCATCAACAGTGAAGGAACGCCATTGATCACCAGGGTATTATTTCCGAGATGTTCGAAAGCAAATCCTGCGCCTTTGATTTCCTGCTCCAGTTCCATAACGAGCGACAGATCGGCAGGGTTTAATTCAACCGTTTCGGGAAATAATAATTGCTGGGAAGTACCTGTATTATTGTGCAATAAATCCATAAAACGCTCATAGCAGATACGCTCGTGTGCCGCTTGCTGATCGATGATCATAAGGCCTGATTTCACCGGAGTGGCGATGTACGACATCTGGACCTGGAAGACAAGGACTTGCTGATCCACACTTTTAGCAAGGTGGCTTATGCCATCGATATTGGCTGCGCTTTGCATGATTATTGCCAGCGGATCACCTTTTTCGGCCTGCTCCTGAATGACGCGCGCTGAGAGTGTCTCTGTTTTCAGAGCCCCGGCGTAAAGCTGCTCCCAGTTACGAAGGTTTTTGTCTGTATCAGATTCCAGGCTTTTGAACTGACCATAATCCCGCTCCTGTCGGGTTAGCGACCCTGATGTGCCGATTTTCGACTGGAAGAAATTGAAATTTGTATCGGTGCCAAAATCGAGTGAAGGCGTTACATGGTAGCTGCCAATCGACTTACGCACGGCGCTTTTCAGTTGGGCATATATATTTCGCTCATCGTCGAACTTGATTTCCGTTTTTGTAGGGTGTACGTTCACATCGATATGTACTGGGTCGATATCGATAAATAGCACAAAAAATGGGTAGGATCCATCGGGGATCAGCATGTCAAATGCTGCAACAACAGCGTGGTTCAGATAGGAGCTTTTAATGAAGCGGTTGTTTACAAAGAAGAATTGTTCACCCCTGGACTTTTTGGCATTTTCCGCTTTGCCTATGTAACCATGAAGTATAAGTGAATCTGTTTCTTCCTGACAAGGAATCAGTTGTTCTTTGTAATTTTTACCAAAAATACCCACGATGCGCTGACTGAGTTTGCCGGGCTTCAGGTTATAAATCTCTTCATCTTCCTGGTAGAGGCTAAATGCCACCTTTGGCCATGCAAGGGCAATACGCTGGAATTCTTCCAGAATGTGCCGCATTTCCACAGGGTTTCCTTTAAGAAAATTGCGCCGGGCAGGTACATTGAAAAACAAGTTTTTCACCAGGACAGCTGTTCCTTTGCGGCAGGCATCATGGTGTTGACCTTTGAACATGGAGCCATCGATTTGGATCACCGTACCCAGGTCGTCGTTTTCCCTGCGTGTTTTCAATTCAACCTGGGCCACGGCGGCGATAGAGGCCAGCGCTTCACCTCGGAAGCCCATGGTTTTTATGGAAAATAAATCTTCAGAGTTTCGGATTTTGCTGGTAGCATGGCGCTCAAAACTCATTCGCGCGTCCGTTTCCGACATACCTAATCCGTCGTCAACAACCTGGATAAGGGCTTTGCCGGCATCCTTCACGATCAAAGTTACTTCGGTAGCTTTGGCATCCAGCGCATTTTCCAACAGTTCCTTCACCACCGATGCCGGCCGCTGCACTACTTCACCGGCAGCGATCTGGTTGGCGATGGAGTCAGGAAGTAAGTGGATAATATCTTGCATTAATGCGATTTACCGGAGGTTTTTGCGGGTCCGTAGGAAGATGTACAAAGGGAATAGTGCAGCGAAGAAATACAGGGCCACATTGCCATAATAAATCCAACCAAAGACAGTACCAAGGAGTAACACCATAATTAATACCTGCATAAAGCCAATGGATCTTTCGCGCTTTTCAATGGATTTGAAAGCTGCCCTCATATTTTCGCGATGATCTGATGAGTGCTCCAACCTTAATTCTGTAGCAATACGTGCAGTTCTGTTTTTAACATCTTCTTTCACAGGATCATAGTATCGAGGTTCGAAATTGAACCTTTTATGTTGAACCCTCCTCGAAAGCAATGGAATTTTCATAAATTTGATGCGATCTATCTGTGCAAAATAAGTTTAAAATTGGTTCTGGTACAAATCACCAACGTGTGAGGAAGAAAATTGTTTGGCGTTTTTTTGCCCTATGGTGTATGGGTAATTTCTTCGTTCATAGCGTTGTAGGAGGAATGCTTTCGGCAGAAAATGACTTTGAAAATCAGTTTCAAAACCTTACGATAAGCGAACGTATAGGCCAATTAATAGATCTTCGTGTCAGCCCGACCAAGCAAAACCTGGAAGCGATCCTAAACACCATTCGTGAATACAATATCGGCTCCATCACCATTGCCGGTGGTGAGCCTGCAGCCGCAGCGACGTTGATTCATAGGCTAAAAGGGCTTTCACAAGTGCCGGTTTTTATCTCCGTGGAACAACGACAGCTTTCCAACTTGCCTTTCGGGCAGCGGTCGGTAATACCCTTATCTACCACATTTATCGCCGCGGGGGATTTAAGTCTCTACAACAGAGGCATCAACAGACTCGCCGAATTGCTGTATGAAGTATCGGTGAACGGCGTGGTTTACAGTCCGGCGGGCTTGACGGTAAAAGATAATGCTTTAGAATGGAATGGCGAAGCGTCCGCAGCAGACAAAAGCTTTACTGATGGATTTTCAGGCATTCTTGCGGGGCGTAATCTTGCCACTTCCATACCCGTTCGGTTCCGGTTCAGCGACAGTTTTGGATTTTCACCCAGAAACCTGAATGCCGATGAATTTGTTACCTCAGTTGCGGATCAGGCAAGGCTGTCACTGATCAATCAGTCACTCACTGTGTTGAATATCGTCGATTTTCCAGCATTTCCTGAAAACGAAGCATTGCTGTTTCAGAAAAAAGTGATGTCTCCCTTGCTCTGGAAAGAATGGCAATTTTCGGGTATTGTCGCCGCCGACCTTGATAAGATATCCGGGGCGCGACTCACACAGCCCAAAATGAGTGATGTGCGCGCGCTGCTTAAAGGCGGGGTTGATAAAATCATCGTTTCCGTTGATCCCGGACTCGTTCAGAACGCTATTTTCGAAGGGATCAACAGCCGGTATTTTCGTCAGAATGAAATATCGGACAAAGTAAAACGCATACTGAGTCTGAAATCGGGCGTGGCTTGGAATACTGATTCTACCGAAGTGTCGCAGGTTGATATTTCAAAATTTCAATCTGACAACACGCTCAGGGAAGTTGCTTACCGTGTCTATAGCGCTGCCTCTGAAATCCAGGAATTATCCAGTCCTTTTCTACCCATTGATACCATTCTCCATAAAAGCTTTGCTTCTCTCACCATTGGTCAGTCGAGCAGGAGTATTTTTTCGGAAACACTCGAGCAATATACCCCGGTGGTCCATTTCAATATTCCGGGCCTCACACTTGATAGAGATCGCCTGGATGATCTCGGCAAACGTCTATCAAATTTTGATTATGTAATTGTCGGACTTTTTACTAACGATTTATTGGCCTTTGATCAGGCGATCATCCAATTTCTGATCAACCTGAAAGCATACTCCAATGTGGTCGTTGTTTTTTTCGGGAATGAAAAACCTGCAATCAGCGATTTCAAGGAAATGGAACACAGGGTGCTGATGCGCGAAGATTGTGATTTCACACAGCAGATTGCGCCACAACTCCTTTTCGGGGCAAATGGGTTTAGGAACTCCAGACAGCGACTTGGCTATTCTCTGCCGGAAATACAAGGTATGGATGCCAGTGTTCTGGCTAAAATTGATATGATCGCAAAGGAGGCAATCGAGATGGGCGCTACTCCAGGAATGCAGGTATTGGTAGCACGCCATGGAGCCGTGATTATGGAAAAAGCATATGGATATACCACATATGACAGCCTAACACGCGTGGATAAAGGTACTATTTATGACCTTGCCTCTGTTACCAAAGTCCTCTCTACTACTGCTGCCGTAATGAATTTGTATGAAACCGGCGCGGTCTCCCTGGATTCCACACTCGGCGACTACCTCCCCCAGCTTGAGGGAACGAATAAATCAAATCTCAGGATACGCGACATTCTGGCTCACCGGTCGGGGCTCAGGGCATTTTACCCTTTTTGGAAATTTACTGCGCGCAACGAGGACTTATGGAACTATTACTACAGACCCTATCCTAACGAAGCAGAAAATAATACTGTCGTTACAGGAATGTATGCAACTCCCATAGTGGCCGATTCATTGTGGCGTTGGACAGTGGAAACAAAATTGCGAACAAGGCGCAATTCCCGGGAACCGTATGGCTATAAATACAGTGATCTGGGATTTTACTTGTTGCAGCATGTTATCGAGCGAGTAACTAATACCACGCTCGATAAATTTATGGATTCGCTGGTGTACCGCCCTATGGGCATGGCTACATTGGGCTACAATCCATTGTGCAAGGTTGACCAAAGCATGATAGCTCCAACCGAGTTGGATATGGAGTTCAGGCATATGTTGCTTTGTGGTAATGTACACGACCAGTTGGCTGCAATGACAGGTGGTGTTGGAGGGCAAGCCGGCCTTTTTAGCAACGCCCATGATGCAGCGAAATTTATGCAGATGATGCTCCAGGGTGGAACATATGGCGGACAGACCTATTTTTCGAAAGAAACAATCGACCTGTTTACAAAAACTGCTGGTAAAGAAAGCCGTCGCGGCCTTGGATGGGACAAACCTGAAACCAGTCGAGGCGAACATCCAGCCTCCCGATACGCTTCATTTGCCTCATATGGCCATACCGGCTTTACCGGCACTATCGTCTGGGCCGATCCTACGTTCGATCTGGTTTTTGTGTTTCTATCCAACAGGGTAAATCCCGACCCAGAAAACACCAAACTCACCACTTTCAATATTCGCAAGCGAATACAGGATTTGGTTTATGAATCAATCTGGAGTTTTGAAAAACAAATGCCGTGAAGGCTGGTTCTACTTAATTGATAAGAATTGTATTCTTCTGTTGTTCATTAAACGCATTATTTAATTATTTCTTAAGGCGTATTTCAACTAACTTAATAGCTTACACTCAGTAATTATTTCCTGAAGAAAATAACTCACACATGAAAATAGGAATTGTATGTTACCCAACCTTTGGCGGCAGCGGGGTTGTAGCCACAGAGCTTGGTATTGCGCTGGCCAAAGAAGGCCATAAGGTTCACTTCATCACCTACTCGCAACCTACCAGGTTTGATTTTTTCAATGAAAATCTCTTTTATCACGAGGTTGATATTCTATCATATCCCCTGTTTCAATATGCCCCATACGAAACAGCCCTTGCCAGTAAACTGGTTGATGTCATCAAATACGAAAAGCTGGATATCCTCCATGTTCACTATGCGATACCTCATGCCTCGGCGGCTTTTATTGCAAAACAGATATTGCGCGAGCAGGGCATAGAGATACCCGTAATTACTACTCTTCACGGTACGGATATCACTTTAGTGGGTAAAGATCCATCGTTCGCACCGGTGGTCGCATTCAGCATCAACCACTCGGATGGCATCACTGCCGTGTCGGAGGATCTGAAAAGGGACACACTCGAGCATTTCAAGATTAATAAGGAAATCCGTGTTATCCCCAACTTCATCGATCTTGATCGATTCAGGAGGTTAAAGAAAGATCATTTCAAAAAGGCCATTTGTCCCAATGGTGAAAAACTCGTCGTACATACATCCAATTTCCGCAAGGTAAAGCGAATTGAAGATGCCGTGACGGTTTTCAAAAACATGCGGAAACACATTCCCGTGAAGTTATTGCTTGTCGGTGACGGTCCGGAACGCTCTATCATTGAAAATATGTGCCGCGAATGTGGTGACTGCGATGATATCCGATTTCTTGGAAAGTTGGATGCAGTTGAAGAAGTATTGTCGGTGGCAGACCTCTTTTTACTTCCATCTGAAAAGGAAAGCTTTGGCCTCGCCGCACTGGAGGCTATGGCCTGTGAGGTGCCGGTGGTATCATCGAATGCCGGCGGTATCCCGGAGTTGAATATTGATGGATTTTCAGGCTACCTCTGTAACATCGGCGATGTGGAGTGCATGACAAGACGAGCACTGGAGATTCTCGACGATAAAAATTTACCAACCTTCAAGAAAAATGCCTTAGAACGTGCCCGTGTTTTTGAATTGAGCAAAATCAGGCCGCTCTACGAGGAGTATTACCATGAAATTGTCGAGAGAGTCGGAAAAGCAGTACCTGTTTGAGTTGCCGTATAAGGATCAAGAATTAGGTATAGAAAAATTTGTGTTTTAATTTTGCAGTCATAACCAAAAATTATATCGATGCAATATCAGGCAATACGCGATATCAAACCAAAACATTCCGGTCAGGGAAAAGTATTTACGAATCCCTTGCTGGAAAAACTGACAAAATCCCATGCCGCGATTCCGATTTCAATGCTGGCAGGCTTTGCATTAGGTTTCATCTATTGGGGCACGCAGGTGACCGCACTATCAGCGCTGCAATATGTTTGGCTTGTATTGACCGGCCTGTTCGTCTGGTCATTTTTCGAGTACATCATGCACAAGCATTTGTATCATATGATGCCCACCAACCAAATCAAAGGCTGGATCCAGTACAATATGCACGGCGTACACCACGAATATCCAAAAGATAAGGCACGACTCGCTATGCCGCCGGTGATGATGATCATCATCTCTTTTATGTTCCTTTTTATTTTCAGATTTATCATGGGTGATTACGCTTTTGGATTCACACCAGGCTTTCTACTGGGATATGCAAGCTATTTGTGTGTGCATTACATAGTGCATGCCTATCAGCCCCCTAAAAATTTCTTCAAGGCGTTATGGATCAATCATGCAGTGCATCACTATAAAGATCCTGACGCTGCCTTCGGCGTATCCTCACCCTTGTGGGACTATGTTTTTGGCACCATTCCGAAGAAAAACCAGTAAAATTCCATAAAGGCACTTCGCAATATGAAAATACGAGTGGGGTTTGGTTACGATGTGCATCAACTGGTTGACGGACGCGATTTTTGGTTGGGTGGAATTAAAATCGCGCACAATAAAGGCGCATTCGGGCATTCCGATGCTGATGTTCTTATTCACGTGATTTGCGATGCCATGCTCGGCGCTGCCAATATGCGCGACATTGGGTATCACTTCGCTGATACAGATCCTAAGTTTAAAAATATCGACAGTAAAATTCTTCTGAAAGACACGTTGGCGCTTATTACCACCAAAGGCTGGACGATCGAAAACATCGATTCCACGGTTTGTTTGCAGCGCCCAAAGGTAAACCCGTACATTCCAGGCATGAAGCAATGCCTCGCAGGAGTTCTTCAAATACCGGAGGATGATATATCCATCAAAGCCACCACTACAGAAAAGCTCGGCTTTGTAGGCCGCGAAGAGGGAGTATCGGCCTACGCGGTCGTATTGCTTACCAAAAAATGACCATACGTCAGGTGATCGTCACAGCTGATGGTTCTCACACCCTGGCGGTTCCTGCATTGAATGAGACATATCACTCTACCTATGGTGCCATACAGGAATCCAGTCATATTTATATAAATCACGGGTTGGATTATTGGTTTAAAACATCCGGTGGCAAGGAGATAAGTATTTTTGAAGTGGGCTTTGGTACGGGCCTAAATGCCCTCCTGTCATTAGATTATGCTGAAAAGCATCAAAAATCCATTCTTTACGATGACATTGAAAGTGACCCGCTTCCGGATGCTGAGGCATTATCGCTGAATTACCCACAAATGCTCTTGAAAGCCACCGCCTTGAAGTGGTTTGAACAAATCCAAAAGGCAAGATGGAATGAATATGCCGAGATCGGTTCGAAATTCAGGCTGAAGAAAATCCATGCTTTTATTCAGGATTTTAAAAGTGAAGAGCGATATGATGTTTGCTATTTCGATGCCTTCGCGCCATCGAAGCAGCCTGAAATGTGGGAAATATCCATACTGGAAAAAATAGAACAATTGCTCCGTCCGGGCGGTGTTTTTACTACCTATTGCGCCGCTGGCCATCTAAGGCGGTCACTGAAATCCCTAGGTTTTCAACTCGAAATACTTCCGGGCCCTCCGGGGAAAAAGGAAGTCGTACGCGCTACGAAAATGGAAAAAGCCTATCCGGAGTAATACAGGCCTCCATCGGGATATCGCCCGGATGAACATCTGATATTTCCTGAACCGGTGGAAAGAAGCTCAGTCCTACTTTTCCCGGGGAGGATTCAAGCGACCCCAAAAACCGATCGTAATACCCACTGCCGTAGCCAACCCGGTATCCGTGCTCATCAAAAGCCAGTAAAGGCAGCACAACCAAATCGATTTTTTTGTCATTTATTTGCTTTGCTTTCACAGGTTGGGGTACACTCCAGGAATTGGTCTGAAGCATAGTATCGGGACTGAGAAGCCTGGAAATAAGCAGGTGGTTGAATTCATCCATTTCGGGTACTACGACGGTGCAATTTTTCTCCCAAAGCCAGTGTATTATCGGCCATGTATTGATTTCCTTTTTTTTCAGTATTGGAAGGAAAATATGAACCGTTCGGGCGCCATCAGGAAAAGTCCGTTGGAATTCGAGGACTATTTTCTCGTTCAGATATTGGAGTTCCTGCTCTGTCAGCTCATTTCTTCGGGCCATGAAGAGCTTTCTGAGTTCATGCTTAAGCATGTTCTTTAAGGATATTAAACCGGAAATCGAATGGGTTGAGTTTGTCTACCAGTTCCTTAAGGAATTCTGGATCATTCAGATAAAAATTCAAAAAGTTATCTTCCCGCTCTTGTAGATTTCCACCTGGGAATAGTTTATCCAACACACTTTGCAACTGGCTCAACACGATTTCGTGCCGTTGCTCTTCAGCTTTTTTTATCCGTTTCCCCAGTTGGTCCATACTTTTTTCAACATTTTTATATTCTCCCATAACCAGTCCTTCAAGTGTTTTATCAACCGAACCGGCCTTCTGCTTTATGGATTCAAACAAGTTTTTCAATGCCGCTATTTCATCCGATAAATCATAAAAATTGGTGCTATCGCGCCGCAATATTTTTTCTTTCAACTCGGTAAAAGTTCTGAAAAGATCATGATCATCCAGACCGAGTTTATTGATCTTTTTACGGATTGCCGTTGGAATAATCATGACAAACAGTCGAGGTACCACCATGGGGAAGGGAATTTGGTAGGAGTCAAATACTGGCTTCAGCTGGAGCCAGTATGCCACTTCCGCTGGGCCTCCTATATAAGCGAGGTTAGGCAGAATTGTCTCCTGGTACAAAGGCCTCAGTATGACGTTGGGACTAAGCTTTTCGGGTGATTCCAACGCCAGTTTTTTCATGGCTGAAGCATCGAATGTTAAATCCGTATTTAAAACTGCATACCGGCCATCGGTTTTTTCGATGCGTTCGCGAATGCCATCTTCCATGTAGAACAGGTTTATTTCCCTGGGAAATACCTGGCCTTTGTAGCCCATTTGTTCCAAAGCACCAGTTGCATTGGAAGACAAACGGTGCGCATTGTGGTTCGTTAGGTCATCTAGCATGATGGATGAAAACATGTTTTTCAATGTCGCATCATCTCCATCAACGATAACAAGTCCATAGTCGGAAAAGACATGGTGAGCAAGCCGCCTCATGGCTTGTGCCAAATTTCCTGATTGAAAATACGCGGTCTTGATAAATTCAGGAATTTCAGGAATCTCGGCCAGCAATGTATCAAGCGATTGAGTATTCATTCTGCCTACAGGTCCTGCCTGATCCGATTGCCAATGTATTGTTTTTCCAAAAAGCCGGAAATGGTTGATCTCTTCAAAATCGTGATCTTCGGAGGCCATCCAGTACACCGGCACAAAATTATATTCCGGATATTGGTTTTTTAGCGCTTTGGCCATGTTGATCGCCGTGACGATTTTATAGATAAAATACAGCGGCCCGGTACAGAGATTCAATTGGTGACCGGTCGTTACAGTGAAGGTGGAGCCCGAAAGAAGGGCATTGATATTGCCGGAAACCTGCTCCGATTGTTCCGGTCCGAGATATTGGCGATGCAATGCTTCCACGAGGAGTACCCTTTTTTCACTATCAAATTGTCGCTCCCTGATTACTTTATTAAATTTTTTAACTTCTGGGAATTCTCCATAAAACGGACGCAATGCCGTTTTTTGATTTATATAATCCAGAAATAGTGGTGAAAACCTGCCGGTCGCGGTAAATTCAACGTGATGCAACTGCATGACTTATCTTTTTATTGTTGGGTACGAACTTGATAAAATGTATTGTGTTGTTCAACGATTCAAAGGTTATTAAAAAACCCATAGATTAAATCGTATTGCGGCAATATTGTTCGATTAATTTGGGTAAAACCTAAAGGTAAATGGTAAAATGTAAAAGGGTGAAATTCAAGCCTGACTTTCCAGAAAGGACAATACCGTTCCTACAAAGGCGTCGGGTTGCTCGGCATGGAGCCAATGACCTGCATTGCCAATGGTCTCCACACGAACATCGGTAAAATATTGCCTAATATCCATGATATCATCATCAGTAATATAATCGGAGTTGACACCTCGAAGAAACAGGGTGGGCATATCGACTGGTGTTGCAGGATATGTGGCTTGACCAACAACTTCGATTTGCTGATTGATAACCGGCAGGTTGAATCGCCAGGAAAACGCGTGATGATGGTTCCTGTATAGATTTTTTAGTAGAAATTGTTTGATGCCCTCATCGGAAATATGCCTTGCAAGTAATTCCTCTGCTTCGGTCCGCGATTGGAGTGTTGCGATCGGGATGGCAGTCAGCGCATCCAGGATAATCCTGTGATGAACCGGATAGTAACGCGGCGCTATATCCACAACGATCAGCTTCCTAACCGTATCAGGATTGGCGGTGGCGAATGTCATGGCTGTTTTTCCTCCCATACTATGCCCCAGGAGGTAAACTTCTGTCAGGCCAAGAGTTTGAAGTAATACATCAACATCATTTGCCATGGTGATATAATTCCAGTCCGGGTGATGCGGTGATCGGCCATGGTTTCGCAGGTCTACAAGAATGACCCGGTATTTATTGGCAAATTTCCTGCCGATGGAAACCCAGTTATCGGAAGAGCCGAACAGGCCATGAAGTATTACGAGGGGCTCTCCTTCTCCTATGGTGTTGTGATATAAATTCATTTACCAAGTTTGATGAATGGTCAGAGGGCTCCCCGACCCTAAAAGTCATACCCAAGTGTAACGAGATACTGTGTCTTACCTCTTACAAAATCTTCGATCGGATAAGCAATATCCAATTTGATATAATATCCAAGAAGGATGGTCCGTGTTCCAAATCCATAGCTTTGCAGCCAAGGGTTTTTATAGTTTTGTATTCTTGCTTTAAAGGGAGATCCTGGTGGCGAAAGTATTTCGGTATTCACGCTGTTTTCTGTAGCAAATGGCGAGGAGCCGGTCCAGGCGGATCCTATGTCATAAAATCCTATAAACTGAAGATTTCTAAGGAAGTTGGAGGTAACGGGGCCGTTTGCTAAGTATTTAACAAACGGCAAACGTATCTCTGCATTGAATAAAAGTGCATTTTCCCCATTGAAGGTATTGTATTTGAATCCCCGCAAACTGGTGACATATTCTACAAACAATATGTTCGAATTGTCCACCCCGAGCTGGCTTTGCAGTGGATCGTTGAGTCCGGTATCGTTGGTGCTGTTGAAAAGCCAGTTGTCCATACCGCCTAGCAAATATTTTTGTGGGTTATTTCCCCAGTACCTTCCATAGAACAGTCGGGTTGCAACAATTAAGTCTTTATGTAATTTTTGATAGTGCCTAAAATCCATGTAGAAATTGGAAAATGACTTTGTGTTGTCGCTTACGCCTTCATTGTGCTTCAGGCCTATCTTACCTCGTGTACCTTGTATGAGGTTGAGGCCACCAACGACAGTGTTGTCATATATAAATTCAAATTTGACACCCCCATAATTCACATTCGATTTAATCGGACCTGCCGTAGGGTAAATAACAGATGTATAATCCAGATCCCAAAACTGGGTTGTTTCAATAAATGGAACTATTGACAGCCGGCTCTTAACATTCAAGGGTAGTGAGGCACTGAGTTCGTAAGTATTGAGAATATACCGCTGCTCGGAATTGCTCTCAAAGACATCGCGGTAAAGCGACTTCCTGGAATAGCGTGCCCCGAAATCGACGGTGTATTTCAGGTACCTGTATTCTCCATAGAAACTTCCACTTTTCA
>JBGSYX010000486.1:0-4368 GCA_041750735.1 Cyclobacteriaceae bacterium | reverse complement strand
AATAGAATGTCAGATTCCGGTTCTGAAGGTCGTGGGTTTGAATCCCTCCGGGATCACTTTTAAGCACACAAACAATGACAAAACCCTCTAAAATTCATTTTTAGAGGGTTTTTCTTTTTTCAGAACCTGCCTGCCACGACTACACGCTTTCGATAAATCCTACGGGAACCGTTTGTGTCATATAATTCAGCATAGACAATATAGGGCCCTATCCGGACTTCCTCGCCGGTATCGCTATCGCCTTCCCATTTGAAATCTTCCTCCGTTCCTACTGATTGTTGTTGTGCGATCTTTTTCACCAACCTGCCCGATGCGTCGATTATACTGATGGTAGCCATATTGCCTGGTTCCGGGAACCGACATTTTATCAGGGTAAAATTATCCGTTCCGTTGGAGCCGGGATCAAAGACAACCGGTTCTACTGTCACCACATCATCACTTTGGCTGGCAGATAAATGTTGGGAGTTTTGCCGGCCAGGCGTGGCAAAACCAGCCGATTCCGACGCGGATTGCCAGTTGGATGATTCATTTGAAGTTGCTTCGTAGTCGATCCGCTCGAGCGAAACACCTTCCCTGTCTTTCAGAAAAGGGGAGTGCATAGTCTCCGAATATTGGAATAAGTCCATCGCTTTTCCCTGGGCATCCTGAAGCGTGATTTCTCCATTATCGTCATTGAACCCTGGAAAGGAAACGGCTTGTATCCACCTATTGTCTTCCATGGATGGATAGTAATTTTTCAGCACGGCACCATCGGAAGTAATGGCCAGAAATTGCTGAGGTGCCAGCACATAATGGTCCTCAACTATAATTCCTTTGGTGCTATTCATAAGAGCCCAGTTTTGCAGGTCGATGGTTTTGTCGGAGTTATTGTAAATTTCCACAAAGTCAACCCCGCCCGGAGGTGGATTGAAGAGCACTTCATTGATAATGATGTCCAGGCTGTCGGCTGGTTCATTCAGGACAAATGAGGCAGTCAGTTCATCACTTACATTTCCGGCACAATCGCCTATGTTCTTTAGGGTGAGCTGATAATTTGTCTTTTTTTCCAGGGCTGTGCCGGTGAGAATTTGAAGTTTGTTATGTTCCGGCATGGTCAAAAAGGCGTCCGATACGGCTGTTGCCGGTGTGATGGTGATTTCAGAAAGATCGGGATTCTCAGGAAAAACCTTTTCTGTGAACTTCACTAAGACTGATTGTTAGTCCACGCCGATAACCTGGGCAATTTCCGGTTTGGTAAAATCAGTCAGCGATTCAGAGACTGAGTTTTGTCTGCCCGGAGTACCGCCGGAAACGTCGGTAGAGGCAGTCCAGTTTTCCTTTCCTTTGCAGGGAAAATGGGGATCGATCATTTCGAGCGACCAGCCGCCATCATCCTTGTCGATCGATTGGTAGCTGGTGAGGTCAAATTCTACCGAAAAAACCAGTTGATCTTTTGCATTGAGCAACTGGATGGATTCGCCGTCATTATTCAACGTTGGCCATCCTGGAATTATTACCGTTTTTCCATATCGTCCCAGATCCACTGCTGCCGCTGACTGGCAAAGAATCTGGTATTCTCTGGCTTCGAACGGGATTGTTGGAATTTTTGAAGTGTCGTTTCCGACAATAAGGGTTAAACCACTTAAGGTAAGTGGCACATCATTCGGATTATATATTTCGAGATATTCCCATAAGGGCAGTCCTACTTCCGGCGATGGGTCTGCCATGATTTCAGTGATTAGGATATCGCCGAATCCGGCATTGAATGGTGCGGAATAGGTGAATGTGTAAATACTGCCATCAGCGGTATTTCCAAAAACATCCTGCACACCGCTGATGGTAAGATAATACGTCCCGGATTCCATGAATAGGTCATCAAGTTGCAACTTGACCGTTTTACTATTTTCCAAAATCACGGAAGCCGGCGCACCAATACCGTGATCGATGGAATAGTTTTGGATGTTTAGTGCTGAGGAAGTTTCAAGCGTTTCATTGAAATACACGACTAAAGAAGAATCGCCGATTACTTTCAATGAATCTGCGACAGGCGCCATATTATCTGTAAATACATCGCCGGTTATCATTACGTTATCGAACAAAAACTTATCCGAACGTGTGGCGGTGTAAACACAATTAAACCCAAAATAGCCCGAATAGAAATGAGTTCCATCCACGACCGTACCCTCCGAAATGAACGAATTATCCAACAGTGGATCCACGAAAAGTTCCCAGGTATCAGATTGGTCTTTCGTCACTTTAATATTCAGTACTACTGTACTAAGGTTAACCCGCCCGTCAGCGCCATCGATGATCTTTGCGGTCATGGAGCCGTCTTTTCTATACAAGCTCACTTCATCCTGCGTATTCCCTATGCGCACAAAATATCCATTCAGCGCTTCATGGAGGTTTTCCGTATCGGAAATCAAAAACACGTCAGCATAGTTGCTGGAAGATGGGTTGAAATTGAACTGTACGAAAAAGGACCACGCTGCATCCCGGGAGATACCGCTTTTAGTGACAAGGTATGAGGAACCTGCAACTGCCGGAGCCAGGAGTTGCAGTTGTCCCAGAGGATTCACCGTAAAATTTTCCGTATGGCCAATCCATGCTGGATTTTGTATAAAATCTCCATCGGTGAAGTCATCGGAAACCTGGGAAAATGTTGGATTCAGCCATGAAAAAGTGCACTGAATGAGTATTATCAGCCGGTAATTCATATTTATTCCAAATAATCTGACTTCAATCAGATGAATTCGATTAATTTTGCACGCCAAAAAAAATGCGGTACAATTTTCAACTTAATAATACAAATTTAAAATGAAACTAGCAGTAGTAGGCGCTACCGGACTGGTAGGCAGCGAGATTTTAGCAGTTCTTGATGAACGAACATTCAAGTATGATGAATTATTATTGGTCGCTTCTGAAAAATCGGTTGGTAAACAGATAACCTACAAGGGTAAATCCTACTCAGTAATCGGCATGGCCGATGCGGTTTCAAGAAAACCTGATGTGGCTATTTTTTCCGCCGGCGGCAGCACTTCTTTGGAGTGGGCGCCAAAATTTGCAGAGGTCGGCACCGTTGTCATTGACAATTCATCGGCATGGCGTATGAGTCCGACCCACAAACTCGTGGTGCCTGAAATCAATGCTAATCAGATAACGAAACAAGATAAGATCATTGCCAATCCAAACTGCTCCACCATCCAGATGGTGGTAGCGCTTGGACCATTGCATGAAAAATATAAGATCAAGCGGATTGTGGTTTCTACCTATCAGTCAGTAACAGGCACCGGAAAAGCCGCCGTTGACCAGATGATGAATGAACGCGCAGGCATTGAAGGAAAAAAAGTGTATCCGCACCGTATCGACCTGAACGTGCTGCCGCATATCGACGTATTTCTCGAAAGCGGTTATACCAAAGAGGAGATGAAAATGGTGAACGAAACCAAGAAAATTCTTTCTGATGACTCTATCCGCGTGACAGCCACTACGGTGAGAATTCCCGTCATGGGCGGCCACAGCGAAGCCGTCAATGTGGAATTCGAAAAGGATTACGACCTGGCGGAAGTAAGGAGCATTCTTGAAAAGGCACCGGGGGTAATCGTTCAAGATGATGTGAAAAACTTCGTATATCCCATGCCGATGAATTCGCACAAAAAGGATGAGGTCTTTGTTGGCCGCTTGCGTCGCGATGATTCGCAGCCCAACACGCTCAACATGTGGATTGTAGCCGATAACCTGCGCAAAGGAGCAGCGACCAATGCCGTTCAGATTGCCGAGTATATGGTTGCTCACAAACTCATTGGCTAAGCAGGAATGAACACAAAACTTCTCAGTGAGGAAGTTCAACAATTTATAAAGGATCATCAGCACGATGATCCTTTTTTGCTTTCACTGAAAAGTAAAATGCCTGAGGGCTTTCCTCTGCGGGAGGCCATCGAACAAATCCATGCACGGCAGAAAGCCATGGCAAAACTGCCTTCCTGGGTATCTACTGATAATATCTATTGGCCGGCGCCGATTTCTGTAGAGCAGGCATCGTCTGAAATAACGGCCGCGTTCAAAGCGTCACTTTTACATGGAAAATCCATCGCCGACCTCACAGGAGGCATGGGTGTGGATACATTTCACTTTGCACATCAATTTGAAACCGTTCATTATGTGGAACCAAACGCTGAACTGGCATCAATAACTGCACACAATCTCAGGACGTTAGGACAAACGAATATTTCCTTTCATCAAACCAGTGCCGAGGAGTTCCTACAGTCAATCAAACATTCACTGGATGCAGTATTTATGGATCCCTCGCGCAGACAGGGCAGCCGAAAAGTGGTTGCTCTGGAAGATTGCACCCCCAATCCGTTGGTGCTGGTGCCTGCGTGTCTCAGA
>JBGSYX010000485.1:0-3940 GCA_041750735.1 Cyclobacteriaceae bacterium | reverse complement strand
TTCAACTCAGGTGACCCAGGTGGTCCCCTTTTCGGCTAACAAATGGTCCCCTTTTCGCTTGACAAATACAACGTTTTTAAATTCACGGTTGACGATATTCTCCACGAGAGCACGGCAAACTTCAAAGAAGATTTACTTTTTGATCTTAATCTACTTCAAGAAAACACCGGCAATCATGGTGTTTATGCAATTGATGCAGACCTGGGTGAATATTTAAAAAGCCTCTACGTTAGCTGGGAGATATTGCCCCCTGGGGAAATCGATGAAAATATCACTCGGATACTCACAGGTGTCAGGAGCGATGATCCCCACATACGGGGAAGGATTGCTAATAGATACAAATTTTTGGCCTCACTGAAGCCTCGCAATTTTGTGCAAGGAACAAGTAGATTTCAGCGCTATTTTGGTGCTCAGTTCGCTGATGATTTAGTGGTTTTTGAGAATGTAGAATACGGAAATGCGATATACATTATGTTTCAAGACTGGGAGGAGCTAAGTAAAATTTCCAGGGTTGATCTGCTATCATCTACATCCCAACATGAGTTTATACGCATTCCTCACACGAAAACCTGGAAACTCAGACTAGGGAAAGTCGTCCGAGAAGAACTAGAGAAACGTAAGGCGACACCACAAAATTAATAATACCGATCCGACCGATATTCAATTGCTCGAATTAACCTACGCAACAAACTTTGGATTTGATCAAAGTCTCTGGCGAAGCGTAAATTTGTTAACTGCTCAACCAAAACATCATCAAACAGCAAAATCATACATTTGTGCCGTAACCAACGATCCGCCAGGTGTGTCAATGTTTGGGGAACGTCATTAATCTTTCTACAAAAAACCATACCGAGCTGAGAAGTTCCTGGCCCAAGTCTTTCCATTATTTGATTAAACTCTTCATTGCCTAAATCGCTGTTGTAATTCTTACATTCTATGGGTATTGTTGTAGCCCGATATAAGTAAATGAAATCTCGGAATAGTCCACCAGAGGCATAGTTATCAGAAATTATATCTATCCGGCTGCGCCCAGCATCCATCTTAAATTCTTTTTCAAAATTCTCCAAACCCCAGTCAAATATAAATTGGATCAGGATATAAATCGCTTCATGGTAATCGTTAGCTTGATCTCGACCTGGAGTGATCGTTTTTAATTTGTCTAATGTTTCGACAACTACTGGATCGTCAATTACTGCTTTCTCCGATGGTTCTGCTGGATCGGCGGGTTTAAATCTTGCTAGAAGCTCTTTTCGATAAGCCTCCATGACATCTGGATTTTTCATTATGTACTTGCTAATAAACGCTTTACTCAGACTGAAGCGTACATCCTCACGAATAGATTTCTTTGTTACACGACGAACCCCGTTTTTAAGCGTTTGTACAAGAGAATCATCTGCGCGTAGTAGCTTTTGCTGTAAAGTATTGAGAACATACCTTTCGTAAAACTCTCGATGGTTTATTAAGTCCCGAGAATATCGCACAAATCTTTTTGGAACTAAAATATATGAATGTGTCCCTCTTGAAGGTAGGTTAAAATACCCCCCATCCCATTCCCGGTTTACATCATTCCAATATCCACTTACGGCAATATAGTTGGTCGGTATTGCATATTCTTGGCACATCTCCTCAGTATAAGCTGCTAACTCCGCTAAGATTATATTGGCAATCAAATCCGATATTTTATCTGGCCCAATCCCTTCAATGTGTAGCTCTAATTCTTGAATAGTCTGGATTACACCTGTTTTCGCGGCAGTCGAATCAGAAAGTGCAGAAACTACCTGGCTTTCTTGTATAGGCCCAAGTCCACGGCCACCTCTAGCTTTTTTACTCACACCCAGGTGGATTTCATTAGGCTCGGAAAGATGCCGCGAAACAAGTCGTTTAATTTGATTTCTATTGTCACTTCGAATAGCATCGAGGAGTGCTTGAAAATAAGAAATGATGCAGTTATGACAGCGTTCTGCTAATTCCGTTCGATCTTGAGTAATGGCATACGGATCAATGTAAAGTGGAACATCAGAATTTAAATTAAAGTCTACGAAGGGAAGTTTAAATTGGGGTTCGTCCAATCCGTAGTAATTTGAGAACCAAATGTGTTCTGTCAAAACATCCCCCGATCTGCGATATCTTGCCATAAACGATTGTATTGGAAATCTTATAGAGTTTATTACACCTCTCTCTATTATAGGGCAAGTTGTTTAAAATTACAGCCTCGATTCCATCGTATTTGATTATCAGAAGAATGAATTGAAGCTAAATCATAGTCGCAAAAGGAAGGTTGTGCGACTGATAGACACTCTTTTCCCCTACTCTGTTAGAATCGCCCGATATCTTATAATCTTGATTGGGTTATACTCGATGCTGTCATCGTTAATTCAAAGATATCATACAATCGCGAAATAAGTCTTTATTTATTATGGTAGCTGGCTTCAATAGTCTATGAATATTAATAGAAACTTGATTGGAAATTTAAATCCGCTCAACAGGATGAAATCTACAAGAGTAAGAATAAAGGTTGTTGACATTACAACCGCTAACCACCAATAATAGGACTCGAAATTTTTCGCTATCCAATTGGGAAGTTGGGAACGTCCCTCTTTTTCGAGATATTTTTTTAGGTCCTCATCGGATGGCATTTCAAACTCAATGATTTTCTCAGCTCTATCACGATAGATCATGCTCCGATGGTAATCGGATACTTCCCCTCTCACTATTTTTGCTAACCAGAACAAGTGCAATGGTAGGAATAAAAATATAATTCCAGCAATGCATCCGAGCTGAAACTCTGTACTTATTGAAGCATAAGCAATCAAAACAAGGAGTGTCCAGATTAAGATATGGACGCGCCATTCTAAGTCCCTTCGATCATGATATTGTCGGTATAATTGTTGCATTAAGTCAATATACGCTCGAAGTCTCTGCTCCTCGGTTTTTCTTTGGCTATCAGTTGAAGAATCATTGCCTTGCATAATTCCATCCTTATCTGCAGTACTTTAGGATACAAAGTGAGAGATTTGTAATGATTGTTTAGGTCCAGCAATTGTTCCTCATGTTCAAATCAAATTAGCCTAAAAGTGTCCCTTATCATTTCCTACCGCTGCGATTTGGATAATTACGGCGTTATTTTAAACCCATTACTTCCAATCAGGAGGAATCTATGAACCCCTTAGCAACTGTAGGACTGGAAAATGCCATTGACTGGACGACCCAGGCGAATATATCAACTGTAATCACTACCGTAATAGCTGCATTTGCTACAATTTTTGTGGTTTTACAATTAAGATCGTCAATTCTAGCAACACAAGCACAGACTTATGCCCTAGTCATAAATCTCACACAAAACGAAGAAATCCGTCAAGCTCGAAAAATAGTTTTCAGTGCTTTGAAAGGTAGAAAACCAACCGACTGGACCGCCAAAGAGACAGTTGCAGCCGAAAGAGTATGCCACACCTACGATGCCGTCGGCCAAATGGTTCGCAACAAATACTTGCCCAAAAAAGTAATTGTTGACAGTTGGGGGCCGTCCCTTCGGCTTAGTTGGCCAATATTATCACCACTTGTACAGAAATACCGACAGGAATTCAATGCAAACGAATACTGGGACGATTATGAATGGCTCGCGAAAGAAGCAATAAATCGAAATAGGTAGCTTTAAACAAGGGAATCCCTTCATTACAAGTCTAACGGGAACTCCCACTCTAATCGGATGGGTATTCCTGATTGTGCTCCTTTAAGGCAAACAGAAACGGTTACCTTACCATTCAAAACCTTGCGCTTGTTTGGCAGGTGAAAATAAATAGCTTGGCCTGGTCTTAAATAGTCATATTTCTGCTGGTACCAAAACATTTGTGGGTCGTTATCGGGAAAGAAATCGGTAATTATTTTTTCCTGCATATTTCCATCGACATCATTATAAATAACCCGTACCTCGAAGTCCTTA
>JBGSYX010000484.1:0-11029 GCA_041750735.1 Cyclobacteriaceae bacterium | reverse complement strand
ATTTATGCTAGAAAAACGAAAAGGTAATGCCCAGCCTTTTTAAACAAAATCTCAAACTATGGGCGCTTTAAAAAATATGAGACTTCCTCCCTAAACGGGAGGTCTTTCCCTTAAACTGACGGCTATGGGCTGGGCCGAGTGTTTTATATATTTTAAGCCTCTGGCTTATGTTTCTAGAACTTGTATTGGCCTTTCTGAGTTCTGACGTTGCATGGATCTAAAAAGAATTCGGTAAATCAGCAAGATACCTCAATCATATTTGTCACCCGTCGCAGCCGAGCGACTGAGGGGCGGTGGGACACAAGCGAGACGCTTGCGCCAGAATCAGGGAGTTCTGACATTGCATGAATCCAAAAAGAATTCGACAAGCCGGCAAGATGCCTTTATCATATTTGTCACCCCGCGCAGCCGAGCGACTGAGGGGTACCCTTTAACAAGTTTAACCGTTAAAAACAAGCGCAATAGCGAATACATCTCTGGTCTTAGCGACTCGCTGAGAATGCTCCCCGCTGGTACGTGATAATTATCGTATAGTGCGTAATACCTTGCCGCCTGGAGCAGGAAGCTTTTTTCACCCGACAAAACCGCGCCGCATGGCGCAGGAAGCTTTTGTTCAAACAAAAAAAGCTCCCCCGTGTTGGAGGAGCCTTCTGCGGCAACCGGCGAAGCTGCCGATAACGATTTCACATCATGTCAAAATCAAATGTCAATTATCTTTATGCCAGCTTGCACTGAAACGATTGGTCAGGTCTCACGACGGCATTTCGCTGCTATCGCCACCATTACTCGTTCTGCCAGCCCGCATCGCAACAGTGAGAGCCTTAATCGTGGGGTTTTTAATTTTTCGATCATTTCATTAAAAGGATTTAGGTTAAAAAAAAGCATTAATTGTCTTTAATGAAAAAATGGCGCAACAGTCACCCGGAAAAATTAATTTTTTTTCAGGTGGAATGTTAAGTGTCAACAGATGCTGAAACCCTGAACTAAATTCAGGACAGGCTAGTTCAGCATGAAGATACGCCCAATAACTCGTCATCGCGAGACAAAACATTTTTACAAAATGCACAAATTGCGATGACGATTTCATCAAAAAGAATCGACTATTCCCGGCCTTGTGCCGGGATCTCGCGACTCTTTGCGATAAAAGCGCAAAACTCAAGCAGACCCCAGAACCCTGAATCAAGTTCAGAGCAGGTTGGTCCGGGGATTTTTGCCATTTATTAGGTTTCTTTTTGCCTTTTATCAAAACACGTCATCGGCAGGTACGAAGCGATCTCTAGGTATGAGAAGAGATTGCTTCTTCATCGCCCTGAAAAGCGGGCGAATCATCGCAATGACGCAATTAAGGAATCAGCAGGCGGTAGTGTGAGATGGCAAGGTTGGATTGCAAATCCTATGATCGATCATCCGACATTACAAATGTCGAATAGCAGGGGTCGACCAGGTATCTTACTTTTGTCTCCAATCAAGAGCTTTTTTCTGTAATTCAATAGAAGTTATCTTAATATCCTTTAACCCACCAGCCCAATCCTGTTTTAATCTTTTTGGCTTACGGGCAGTTCTTTTATTGATCAAGTAGTCTAAATACCGGTCCAACTCCTCAATCATACTCGGAGTCAATTGATTAATTTTTAATTCGATATTTTTAATTGCGTTCATATTACAAAGTTAGTCAATTTATAAATCATCCATATACTTTCTGTGCAACGCCTTCTACCATTGGCCATACGGCTTTGGGCTTTGTGCTGGTGGGCTTTTGAAACCTCAAACGTCGCGTGTTCATACATTTCAAAAGATTTATTATCGATTCCCTTTTGCACGGTTATGGGTTTTACAAAGCATCTGACAGTTCTTAGCGTCGGTTGCGCCTCTTCAATCGCTCAGCTGGGCCTAGCGATTTATATATTTTAAGCCTCTGGCTTATGTTTCTACAATTTTTAATGGCAAGACGCTTGCGCCAGAATCAGGGGTAAACTTGCCGTGAAATCCACGGATTTTACAGGTCTCATAGTAATTCAGAAAAACGTACGTTTCCTTGGTGCAAAGTATGCGCATCCTCCGGGTCGACCTTGCGCATCCTCCGGGTCGAGGTTGCGCATCCTCCGGGTCGAGGTTGCGCATCCTCCAGGTCGAGGTTGCTCATCCTCCGGGGCATGCGGCTAAACAGTATCGATGCCGGCCATGACCTTGTTCGAAATGCGATCGGTGGCGGAACAGAGCCACTACTCAGTGCTTCTCTTTCGCGTACTTAGGTGGATCCGATTATTATTACCCGGTTTACAGAAGATATCAATAATAAATGGTTATTTGTTGTATGGGGTGACTTTGGCGGCTTTGGTATCGGGTCAAACTTTACCTGGCAAGCTCAAGCACAATGTAGTTAAGTTAAGCTAATAAGGATATCGTCTTTGCGAGCGCTAGCGAAGCAATCTGTCTGGATTGAGCAGATTGCTTCAGTCGTCCCTCCTTCGTAATGACGCAAGATTTCTTAACTTAACGACATTGGGCTCAAGCCTATTTGGGGTATCGGTTCTCAAAACTATTCCAGACATCGGTTGGCTATCGGATTATCGGTACTGACTACGAGAATGGTTCTGGAGGATCAGAAGCGCAGCGTTCACCCTACCTATCTATTTCTTCAAATTGTTCCAACTACCCGGTCGGCCCTCACTGCTGATGAAATACAAAATACTGTACACGCATATGATTGAATCCACGATAAACATAGTTTGGTAGCCAGCACCCCATACTGCGTTACGGTTTGAGAGATAAAGATAAATCATGAAGCCCTTTTCAAAAGTTGAATAAACCATTGAAGAAAATCTAAGCCACGGATAAAACGCAGCAGCAACCAGCAAAGCTCCAATTCCAAATACCATGATCCCCCAATGGCGCAAGGCAGGAACACTGGCCTCCGTGAATTCAACCCCCTTCACCAGCATGGGAAAGAGATCCATATCAACTGCGAACAGCAGAGTTGAACATGTTAACAGCCCGAAAACAATCAGAAATATTTTTTGCGTTTTGATTATAAAATTGTCCAGCAAATTCATGATTATGGATTTAGCTTAAGTTTAGACTTCTCGTAAGTATTGCAACAGCCTGCTAACTATATTTTTGATATCCCCATTCGTTGTCATCATCGTCATGATGGTACTGCTCTATGATTGTTCCTTGAGTAAAAATCACTTATCTGCCCTATTCTGAATCCTATGGAAAAAACGTAGGCGATAGATATTTTGTGAAATATTAATTCCATCTTCTGCGGACAATCTTGAACCTTGCCTGATATAGTGAATTTCGTACCTAAAGGTATTTGAAAGCCTGTGTCCAAACGCTAAATGAAATCGTGTTTGGTTTACAAATACTTCTTCAGCGCTCTGTTCCACAGTTGTAAATCCTTCGAAGATCGACTGAAAATAAATAGGACGTTTAGAGTTGCCAAGCCTGATGTCTGCTGTTTCCAATCCTATCAATCCTCTTAATCTTAAATTGAATCTGTTCTCTATTTGTTCATCCTCAAAAAAAAAGAAACGCTGCTCCAATCTCACCCGATAGAAAAATTCCATAAAACCCAAATCAGGCCACTTGGCAGTAACATCCTGATGAATACGAAATTCATTAACATTCCCCCCCCCCTTATTTATAGTGCTGAACCAGGCTATAGCAGGGGATACACCAAAAGTGTTGTTTATCCTATATGTGACATTGGGCCGGATCAATATTTGATTCCAATCATAATTGGAAATAAACCCACGCAATCCCATATCTCCACCATAAGACCACTTATTGTTGATAGGAATACTTACCGCATAATTGATCCAGAACTGATTGTCAACCTCCTGGGCGTATGCATGATCCTTCTCACAAATTTCAGTTAGCGCGAATACTGTGAATAACAGGTAAATCTGTAATCGTTTCATTTCTAAAACAATAATTCAACGCTAACTGAAATGCTCATTAATTTTAGCTCGTTATTTCAATTTCTTAACCGGATATTTACTCATGATCATACCTACTTTTCTCGGTATATCTTTTGCCCGTCTTTGGGGATCTTCGCTAACTGTGCGTTTGCCCAGCCCCTGCCAGATCAATTTTTGGTTTTTTGGATCAAAAATTTCAATCATTAAGGTCCCCTCAACGTACCGGGTTTCGTTAATCACAGTATGAGATTGTGCCATGCCCATGCCGCCACCCCAGCCCCAGCCCGGATGTCGCATTCCGCCCATGCCCATTCCGCCCATTCCCATTCCGCCCATTCCCATAGTGGTTGTATTGGCAGTTTTCTGAGTTCTTACTTCACCTGCAACAAATAATGCAACCAGAATATCAGGATCGGCATCGGCTTTCCTAAGCCCTCTTTTTGTGCCTTCGTCCAGAAAAGCCTGTTCAATTCTCTCCTTGTCGAATCGATTCAGCAATTGATCGCTATTATCGGACCAACCTACATATTGAAAGGTCTTAAGCTTTGAAAAATCTACCGTAGCATCTTTATCCGAAATAACTCTTGTACTGCTACAGCTTGATAAGCTGAATATTGCCAAGGCAAGTGCTCCAACATTTAATGCAAGTTTCTTCATATTCTTTTTTTAGTTTAAATTTTAAATTAACGTACTGTATAACCTTTTCCTTCGAGGCACACACTAAATGCCTTTTTGAAATTATCCATCATTTCTTTATTAGCCGCTGCAGCAGCCCGGTTGTTTGCCTGCTGTTGCCTCTCATCACCCACTACTTTTGCCTGCCGGCCCCGCATTGCTCCTGCTGTAGCACCTATAGCAGCTCCTCTTCCCGCATTGCCTCCGATAGCCCCAATGGCTGCTCCGGCTGCCGCCCCTCTGGCTGCGCCTACCACAGCAGTGCCATCCGCTGATCGGTCAACCTGTGCGGCTTTAATTTCAGGTGGGTTAAGTGGATTGATACCGGTTTGCTCCTTGGCCCACAAATAACACTCATACTCTTCGAGGCTTTGCTTTTCTTTATCCTGCCCATTTGCAGGAAAAACAAATAAACCGAGACCTCCGGCCAGGCTCTGATTGTTTTGAGCGACAGCGTGATTCAACGCGCACCCAAATACAAATATTAAAAGTAATACATTTTTCATTTCACTTCTTGTTTTAATATAAATCGTCCGGATGAATAAAGATAAATCCAAGTTGCTCAAGTACATCTGCTTCGTTGTAGAAGGTGAAGCTCTTTTCTATCTTGTTATTGACGAGCCTATACATAGTGTTAGCCAATAGGGTTGCACTGCCGCCATCCTTGTAACTTATTTTTACCTGTGCCCAATTGGCAACCCACTGGCCAGCGTTTTCGCCCTCGTCCTCTTCAACTGCTGCGAATCGGGATTTTTCATAGGTAATACGTTCGTACAAATCCTCCGACTCATCTTTCCAGTTTTCCATAGCCTGAGGTTTAGAAGTGGAATCATTCACCGAGGGACCGATGCCAATATAATTATCAGCCAGTAAAGATTCCATCGTTGCATAATCCTTAGATTCAACAGCCGAAATGTACTTCTTTACAATTTCAATGTTTGCGTCACCTTCGTCCGGGCCAGAGTCGCAACTCACCGCAACGAAGAGCAGCCCAATCAATAACAGTTTTTTCATTTCTTTTTTTTTAGTCTACACATTCAATTTTTAGTAATTCAATAGTTACATCGTATCGTTCAATGCTGTTGTATCTATATTTTTTTTATTTCTGGCTGCCGTCTTTTTTTTCGTCTGGACCGCTATTTAATTTTACGAATAGTGCCAGAGCTGTTATTACGAACGCAATTCCTCCGCCATAATAAAAAACTTCTTCTCCTTCTCCAGTTCCTGAGGCTGCCGCTGCTTCGCCCAGGAATGCCACAGCTAAGGCAGCTGCTATAACACCGATTATCTTAGTTTCAAGGTCGTTCAGACTCGCTATCTTCATTAAGCCGGGGAGTTTAAAATCTTTATTGATAAACAATTTATAAAGGCCAACAGCCGCAATATAAGATACCGTAGCTACCAGGAACAAGTCAATTATTTCAATAATGGCTATTGAAACAGCTTTAGCGGTTTTAGCCGAAAAGTCAAATACAGAAAAGCGGTATATCATTCCCGTATATATCCTGCCTATACCCATAATGGCCGCGCCGATGGCTAAAATAACGGAGCCGATGACGGGCAATATTATTAAGTGACGAAGGGCATTTAGTATCTTATCCATTGTTCCTGGTTTTTAGTATTTATGAACCACTTTTTTATAATATTCATATTTTTCGGAAATCGAAATTTCGAGAGTATCCAAGAACCAACCTAAAAAAATCACTGTTGGGCCGATGTTGCCATAGCAGACCCAATTGCAATGCGGAGTTGGAAGAAAACCGGTGCCCCACGCCAGCATACAAGCGATTTTGATTTAATCCTGATCTGCCTGCGTCTCTGTCAAACCAATAATCAAATCTATCAAAATCCAGAAAGAGTTCGTTGAACAGGGTAACATAATTACTGGTGTTCTTTTCCAGGTTCTGCGAAATCGGAAAATTGAACGACAACAGATATCGAATTCGGTTCGAATACTCTACACCATATTGCTGAGTCGTTATCCATCGTTGTTCCAATCGAAATCTATTTTGGACACCGATACTTTTACCCCATTTTGATTTAATCACAAAATCCTGGTAAGATCTGTTCTCATGAAATTTTTTATAGGGCTCATCATCGTAAGGCCAGGTGTCTACGCGCACATAGCCTGCGGCTGCCGACAGTTTTTCATTAATCTGGTACACACCACCTACGCGCCAAAGCAGTTCATTAAGATTGGAGGCCATCTCCCACGTACGCAACTCGCCCTGCAAGAACAGGTGCCAGTGTTCAGTGAACCGCATAGAACTTGTTGCGCCGATCCAGTTGCCTAATTTGCTTTCCGGATCCGAAGCGAATGTTACATTAGGTGCAACATTTACTAGGAGCACCAGCGCTGCAAGTGAGAATATATGATGAATCCTCATTTATTTAATTTATGATTACGCCTTCTTTTAATTTTAAATTCAGGTCAATCTGAGTGAATGGTATTGCAATACTACGCTCAATGGCAAATTCACCATTCATGCACTGGAAAATTAGATTTGGCGCTATGTCGAATTCCCATTTTTTAGCATCAGCAGCTTGATCCTTTACGCTTACCGTCAACAGGAATAAGGATAAAAAGAAATCTAAAAAACCCGAATCCAATTCTCGTTAATGCGTTTGTCAATATCTGTGTTAACATTTTACGTCTTGTTTATTTTTTGTTCACTGTTTTGCCATATCAAAATTCTTATTAATAAAATAACTGGTACCCGCCAAATACTTTAAACTGCTAGATGAAACTCTAATGCGACATATTTCCAATACTAATAACTAAACTATTGGTCCCAATTTACTACTGGAACATTTAACATTTTATGCAATAATTAATTCCCATATTTTCCATTTAGAAAAATATACGTGCCTTGATGTGCGGGGCTATAATGAAGTCAGTCCTGATATTATATGTAGGGTTTATAAATGCTTGAAACCCCGGTGTTACCCACAATTGTTTCAGTACTAAAATACGCCAGTAAATCTCTGTGCTAAACTGTGGCACATCCCTGGCAACTGTCCATACTTGCGTTAATAAGAAATCGGACATATTCTGGGGGTTGTTGATTGAATTTAACCAACTTTCAAGGGGCTTCGAAAGGTTTACCATAAATCCAAGTTCTCCAGTGATATGGGCAAGATTGTTATAACCAAGTCCAGCGGTTAGGGAATGTTGGCTACTTGTAAATACATTCAACCCTCCACCAATAGCGGTATTATAGGTGTAGTTTGCAAAGCCGACCAGCTTATTCCATTGTTTTTCCCCGGCCAATTTAACACCCCATCCGGCAGATGATGGAAAAGGAATAAATTGATCATTAACCTCTACTCCGCTAGTACTTTTCTTATCAGCATAGAAAAACATGATGTGCGCGTGATCAAAGTCACCCGGAGCCCTTCGCCAATGTTTGCCAATTTCTAAAGCCGTATAAAATTGACCATAATCGAATAATAAGCCCCAATCCATTTTTCCTATTTCTACGTTCAGGTCATTAAGTATGCCATTGACATACAATGATGAACCTTTAACGGGATGCCAACTGAAACCAACCCCAAATGAAGAGGGGTGATGAGGAATTGAACCAACAGGATTTGTATTTACCGTACTTGTAAAAGAAGTTCTTGCATCTTTATAACGGAAAAAATCCATCATCGTCAGAGGTGAGATCTGACCTATTCTAAACCAAAAGCGATCCTTTTTAAGATGTTGCTCCCAGAATAACACGCTTGGGTAGGGATCCCATGGAAGAAAGGCGCCATCCACGCCTATACCCGAACCAACATCGGAAAAAAGCCTTCCCGGCATAATATTGTTACTCCCCAGCGCCATCCTCCAGTCCAGAGAAGCCGTAATGCCTCCTTCATAGTCTTTTCCCCTGTTAAAATGCCATTGAGTCTCTATTAGAAAAATTCCACCTAACCCTGAATTTGTACTTGACTCTGTAACCGTTTGCGATTGTGGAACCCCTTGGAACAGAACCTGGTAACTTACTCCTAATTTTATACCTGATTTCTCAAGAAGTTTGACTTTCCAATCGAAATATTTACCCGGTATCAGGGCTCCAAATATGGATCCGGGCGTTGGAAAACTGGCGTCAAGATCAGGCTCGACATCAGTAGGTATTACAGGATATTCAAAATGTTCGGGGTAATGGACAGTTGTATCTTTTTCGGGGTGGTGTTCTACAACTGTGTTTTGGGCCTTCAACGCTGTTGCGGCAACTGCAAGAAATATGAAAATGAGAATTTTCAAATAAGTCATAATAAAAGTGATTTGGTAGTGTGCAACATAAATCCATTAGCAATGGTTTGTCATGCTAACATGGTTGCCATTAATTCTAACCTAGTTAGCGTTAGATTTACCCATAATTTTTTTTGCATAAAATTTGGCAAATTCTACTTTTTAAGATGCCGCCACATTATTCAAAGGATACCCCGACAGAATTGTGAGCAGTAGAAATGTTAACCTGGTCTTATAGACCGATAGTTCGAAAAAGAACTAATGCACTTGTATTTGTGCTTGTCTTTATTACAGATAAAAGTGGCCTTTTGAAAGCAACTATAGTTAAGTAAACAGGGTAAAAAATACCCTGTTTACTTAAGATATGAAAGTTTACTGCCCGATAGGAAGACCCTTTTGCAACTCCTCCAACATCTTCATGGCTTTCATTGCCTTGAGCGAATTGTAGTTGATTCCCGCTGCATTTAAGCTCGCACCTTCCTGGAAGGGATAATCAGGAATGGTCATAAAGAATTTGCGCAGCTGATCCTGGATAGGCACAAACAACCAGATATTGTCGGCATACCAGCGGAGGTACATCGGGGATTCATGCCACATGGTCTCGTACGGATCGGCTCGCAAGTTTATAATCAACGGCCAATTGGGTATTTCGCGAACTCCCGTTGCGAGGTTACCTTGGAAGGTTGCAAAATGCACTTTCCAATCCCTCCATCGAACAGCGTTCAAATCACCAGCCTGGCCAAAAAAGAAAATTTGCTCGCGCGGTGCTGTAGTAACTTCGCCTTTGAAAAATGGCATGTAGTTATATCCATCCAAATGCACTCGCCAGTCTTTACCATTGGCTTTGTGTCCTTTTTTAAGCTCTTCTACAATGTTAGGATCTCCCGCTGCTGCAAGGAAAGTAGGCAACCAATCTTCGTGCGAAATAATGTCATTATAAATAGTACCAGGTTTAATAACGCCTGGCCACCGGATAACCTGGGGCACGCGAAATCCGCCCTCCCAGGTAGTTCCTTTCTCACCATGGAATGGTGTAATACCGCCATCGGGCCAGGTGCCCTTCTCTGCACCATTGTCGGTACTGTACACCACAATGGTATTCTCATCAATACCCAGCGCCTTCAATTTGTCGAGCAGTATACCTACGTGGTCATCATGCTCCACCATGCCATCGGGGTATAACCCTATTCCAGTGCGTCCTTCTGCACCATCTTTAAGGTGTGTCCAAATATGCATACGGCTAGTACTCATCCACACAAAAAATGGCTTATCGGCTTTCGATGCCTTTTCCATGAATTGTAGTGCTGAACCCAGGAATTCCTCATCCACAGTTTTCATTCTCTCCTTGGTGAGTGGTCCGGTATCAATAATGCGGCCATCACTGTAACTGTGAATCACTCCGCGTGGGCCATATTGCTTTATGAATGCAGGATCTTTCGGGTAGTAATAGGTTTCAGGCTCTTCCTGCGCATTCAGGTGATACAAATTCCCATGGAATTCGTCAAATCCATGCGCGGTGGGAAGGTGCTTGTCGCGATCGCCCAGGTGATTCCTTACCAAACTGACCTGAGGTATAGCCCTGCTCCTTCAACAAATCGGCAAGAGTAGGTGCAAAATCCGGGATCCCATGTTCCGAACCTGGCATACCAATCGTTAATAATCCGGTGCGGAAGGGGTGCTGACCGGTAATGAAAGCGGCACGTCCTGCGGTACAGCTTTGTTGAGCATAAGCATCCGTAAACATCGCGCCTTCTTTGGCCAGCCTGTCGATATTGGGCGTTTTGTAACCCATAATACCATGGTTGTAGGCGCTGATATTATGGATACCAACGTCATCTCCCCATATCACCAGGATATTGGGTTTCTTGTTTGCACTGGCTTTCTGTGGCGCGGCTTTCTTCGGCGCAGTATTCTGCGCCACGGCACCGAGGCACAGAAAAGCCATCAGGAATGAAAGTAAAAAAACTTTTTGTTTCATTTTTGAATTGGTTTAAGTAGATAGAAAGTAAAAATATGTTTGTTTTTTATTGGTTTAAGAAGATTGTGCGGATAAAAGCTTTTTGTTACAATATTTTATTAGTATGGTTAAATACTTATAATTAGAAAATTAGTAGTCCGTTAATCCAGGGATAAAAATCATTTCATTTAAGGCATCAATCAGGTCAATGACAGATTATACTGACCTATCACC
>JBGSYX010000483.1:0-65900 GCA_041750735.1 Cyclobacteriaceae bacterium | reverse complement strand
AAAAGTGTTGACTCATTGTGCAGGATTATTGGAGATTGAAAAAATCTGGTTTAAAGAGGCCGGGGATCATTCGATGTTCTTGTTCGATGTAAAAAATTACAGGACTCATCATTCAAACATTTTGATGCTGGATGATCTGCGGGAAAAAAAGTTAGTGAGAATTTAACTCAATACAAGGGTGTCGGTCACCTCCCCCAAAATGCACAAAAAGCAAAGCCTCCCCACCAAAACTTGGACTGTCTGTGGTCGGCCGTTCACATGGCGCAAAAAATGGGAGAAGGTATGGGAAGATGTAAAGTATCGCAGCGATAAATTCCGTATGAATAAATCGAAAAAATGAGCGCAGTCACTCTTGTATTTCCTCATCAGCTCTTTGAAAACCACCCAGCCCTTTTAAAAGACTGCCCTATAATGCTCGTGGAGGAGTTTCTCTTTTTCAGTCAATACAATTTCCACAAACAAAAATTAGTCTTTCATCGCGCCAGCATGAAGGCATATCAGCATTTTCTGGAAGGTATGGGGTATCAGGTAACTTATGTTGAAGCAATAGAAAAAAATGCCGACATAAGAAATCTAATGCACTACCTCAGGCAAAAAGGTTTCTCAGAAATTCATTATACAGATGTTACCGACTATTTATTGGAGAAGAGAATAGCGAGGTTGGCACTCGAGCTAAAAATAAAGGTTAATAAAAGCGATACCCCTCTTTTCATGATTAGTGCAAAGCAGAGTTATGATTGTTTTATCGGTAAAAAGCGATTCTACCAAACCGACTTCTACACGGAGCAACGCAAGCGCTTCAAAATTTTAGTTGATGCGCAATTACAACCTGCTGGGGGAAAATGGACTTTTGATGCTGAAAATCGACTAAAGTATCCCAAAGCGAAAAAACCACCTGAAGTACAATTTCCAAAACCCAATGAGCATTGGGTGGAAGCATCAGCGTATGTGAAAAAGAATTTCTCTCAAAACTATAGTGAAATCAGTAACTCATTCATCTATCCTACTACTTATTCTGAGAGCCGTGCCTGGCTGAATCAATTCTTACAAAAACGCTTTGCTGAGTTTGGCGACTATGAGGATGCGCTGGTAGATGGTGAAAACATTTTACATCACGGAGTACTTACGCCCATGCTGAATGTTGGCTTGCTGACGCCTGGTGAAATTATAAATCAGGCAGTTAAATACTCCAATGAAAATAATATTCCACTCAACTCTTGCGAAGGGTTTGTTCGGCAGATTTTAGGTTGGCGCGAATTCATTCGAGGGGTGTATCTAACAAAAGGCAGCCAGGAGCGCGCCACCAACTTCTGGAAATTTACACGAAAAATCCCCCCATCATTTTGGGATGGCACCACTGGTATTCCTCCTATTGACAGCACGATAAAAAAGGTATTAGCCACCGGATATTGTCATCACATCGAAAGATTGATGGTACTTGGCAATTTTATGCTTCTCTGCGAGTTTGACCCGGACGAAGTATATAAATGGTTCATGGAACTCTTTATCGATGCTTACGATTGGGTAATGGTGCCGAATGTTTATGGCATGAGTCAGTTTGCTGATGGCGGGCTTATGGCCACCAAACCCTACATCAGCGGCAGCAACTACCTGATGAAAATGAGTGATTACCAGAAAGGTGATTGGCAACTGATATGGGATGGTTTATTCTGGCGCTTCATGCACACGCACCGCGATTTCTTTTTGAAGAACCCGAGATTGGGCATGCTGGTAAAAACGTTTGATAAGATGCCAAAGGAGAAACAAGAGAAATATTTCCAAACAGCAGATCATTTTCTGCGAGCATTAGATAGATAGTAATGAGTGAGAATTAAACTATAATTTTTTAAAATCTCATTCCGGCAAACAATATCGTTGAACGTCTGGTCTTGTTATAAACTAAATAAAATAGTATGAAAAATTTATTTCTAGGCTTAATCGCCTTCACTATCTCAGCCGCAGCTTTTGGACAGTCAAAAGATGTAGTTGATATTGCCATCAGTTCACCAGACCACACTACGTTGGTTGCCGCAGTAAAAGCAGCTGACTTGGTAACTACCCTTAAGAGTGCCGGTCCATTTACTGTCTTTGCTCCGACCAACGCGGCTTTTGACAAGCTTCCTGAAGGAACAGTAGCCAATCTATTGAAGCCTGAGAACAAAGCTCAATTGGCCAAAATCTTAACCTATCACGTGGTAGCTGGAAATATGGATGCTGCAGCCGTTGTTGCTGCCATCAAGGCCGGTAATGGCAAAGCGGTTGTTACGACAGTTAGTGGTGGTAAATTGACTGCCTCCATGAACAAAGACAAGGTTATGTTGACCGATGAATCTGGTAAAACCGCGTATGTGGTAGCCGCTGATTTGAAGGCAAGCAATGGAGTTGTGCACGTCATTGATGGCGTAGTACTTCCTAAGTAATTGATCAAAAATTCTTTAAAAATGGCGCTTTCAGAAATGATGGCGCCATTTTTTTATTCCGTCAGATACCTTTTTATCGACCTCAAAAAAGTGAAAATAATCTTAATTCACTTGTATTAAACAACTATGCTCCATATTTCTTCTTCAAACATCCAAACCTGGGAGCGTTTTTACCGCGCCAATTTCATTAATAGTCTCACGGGCTTCAAATCTGTTAGTTTGATTGGCACTATGAATCAAAATGGACAGACTAACCTCGCTATCTTCAGTAGCCTCATCCATTTGGGGTCAGATCCGCCACTCGTGGGGTATATCAATAGACCTATCGCAGCCACTCCTCACACCTTGTCAAATATACGATCAACTGGAATTTTCACGGTTAATCATATCCACCCTTCGTTTTTAGCATTAGCCCATCAATCAAGTGCCAAATACCCAGAAGGGACAAGCGAGTTCGATGAACTGGGACTTACCCCCGAATTTCTTGAAAATGCAAAAGCGCCATTTGTGAAAGAGAGCAAAGTAAAGTATGCGCTCACGATGGAAGAAATCATTCCTATTAAACTAAACAGTACATTTCTCGTAATCGGAAAAATAAGTCATGTTGTACTGGAAGATAATATCCTTTCATCAGATGGTTTCCTGCAACTGGATAAAGCCTCGTCTCTCTGCAGTAACGGAACCGATGCCTACTACACTACGCAATTGATCGATCGGTATGAATATGCCAAGCCAGGGACAAAACCAATGAAAATAGCCATAAGACCTGAAGATTGATTAGACATTGCTTATCAAATTGAAAACCTTGGAGAAATTTCACGGTAGCCGGATCTTTGATATTATGCCTACTATTTAAGAAACGAGTGAGTGGAATTTTTCTACTTCCTATATTCAATATCCTAGCGCATTATAGAAAATATAGGCGTTTACTGCCATGAACAGCAATGCAGGCAATGTAACCCGCAGACTATCTTTTACACGTATCCTTACGATGACCCCCAGAAACATCAATACTGCTAAGCCGGCAGATGAAATTAAAAGGATTGGCATCGAAACAAAACCTACCAGCAAACCAATTGCGCCCAGGATTTCTAAAATTGCCGTTAGTATTCCAAATTTTTCGAGACCAAACCGTTTGAAATCGCTTTTTAAGGAAGGAGAAGAGAAATAAGAAATTCCATAGATCAGAAATGAGACACTTGAAAAAAGTGTAAGCAATAATCTCCAAGTCATTCCTAGAACGGTCCTTCAGAGACCACTACAAGAAAAATGCAAAGGAGAAGCAAGAAGAAGGAAGGAGCGAATTTGTGCAATGGATTTTTCACCTTGAAATGAAAATACTGGGCAGAAACCATAAGGAAAGACATACCGAGTGAAGGAATGAATACCAAATTGGGGTACCAAATGCCCACGACAATCAAAGTCGCAAGAATTATTTTAGTAGCTCCTACGGCCGTTCGTACAAAGTCACTTAATTTATATTGCTTGAACTCAACGATTATATTGTCGAAGCGAAATACCCATACGTAAATTATTGAGAATGCGATAATGAGTTGGGCGGCTATGGTGAGTGCGTTCATAATAGTGTTGATGATTATGCATCAGTCTTTTTTACTTTATTAGAGAAATAGGTCTACGAGGCATTGTTATGATAATAGTTTTATCGGCTATTTCATCTTTTTAAACTCTTGCAAACTCAGATAAAACCCGGCTGAAAACAACAATGTTATCAACCCTGCAAAGTAAGGAATGAGTTCAGTCATTTCGTTTGTTGTTAAGAAGTTTTAAATAAATCCCAAACCCAAGTATGGATGGAACCCATAGGCCAATAAATAAAGCGGAATCTTTCTCTCCACTGAACCATAGTGCTTCAGAAAAAATCAGTGAAAGGATAGCAGAGACCATTAGGAGTTTATCAGCAGTGGTGAATTTTTTGAACATGGAATGCCAATTAAATACGTTGTGGAACAGTTTACTTTTTATAACCAAGCATATTGCGCGATTGTTCAGCCGATGAGAACAATAAACTTCAATAAGTAAACGGAGGAAACAGCAGATGGACTAATTGATGTATTCCCTCATGTTTTTTTTGGGAGGCGATGCTAATAAGAGAGTTTATGCATTACCAAACTATTGCTTTTTCTTTTTTTGTTTTGGCTCGGGTAATTCTTTTACAGAAATTCTGACCAATTGGCTAAGCCATTCACTGTCCTCAATTTTATCCTCTATAAGAAAACTTGGTTTTGCTCCCGGATAAGGTGGCGCTTCGACCACATCGCCTATAAATTCCCGTCCTGATTTTGTTGGCTTTATGAACAGCTTGTTATCACAAATAAGTCCGAATATTTTTCCGTCCGAGTAAATTCCGTATTCCCCAAACATTTTTATAGCCATTATTTCACCGGCACCTTTGATTTGATCAGTAACAAAGTCCACGAATTTTTGATTGGATGCCATAATTTTAATAGTTGATTTTGCTTAACGAATTCAGTCTGTATTTACTTTTTATATATCCTGATTCTAAACTATTCATTCATCGTCTTTGGCCGTTTCCAGATTCCTGATCGCGCTCCAAGTTATTTCGCTTGTCATACATGATGGAGTAGGTTAAGTGGCATAATAGAGATGCTGCGTCAGGATGGGGATTCATTTCCCTCCAAAAACAAATCCAACTTTCAGATTATATCCCCATCCCATTGAATGATACCTTTGATCTTTAGCATTTTCGTTATCTTCTATGTTTACTATCAAATTACTTCCCATTTCTCCACTTATCGAGATTCTCCTGAAAATTATAAATTGAGCTCCAAGGGCGTAGTCAAAACCTGGTCCTTGAAAATTTGTCAAGCCATTTATGTCTCTGAGCCAATATGTCGGGCCTGCTTGTATAAAAAGTAAATTAAGGGACTTCTTTTTTAGCTGGAATGGATAATATTTCCATCGATAGCTAAGCATATAATCATGCCAATAACCTATAATTGTGGTTACTGGTGGTTGACCCGGATTAACATATGAGAAAATGTACGGGCCAGTCTCATATCTAAACGAATAATTGGTTGATAATCGGGTCGTATTCCTTCTTTGTTTTTCGAAATCAACAACGATTGAAAGATCAAGTAACTCAGGAAATCTCGGTATGGATGTGCCGACCTTTACTATGTTCAGAGGATTGGGAATTTTCTCTTCCTGACAAAGTGTTTTATGGCTTATTGAAGAAAATGTGATTAACAAAAAATAGCAAAGCCTTCTCATATTAATCTTCGTGAATATGCTAACTGAAAAGGGAGCCTATAATTTAAAAAACAAACAAGGGTAATCCTTTTCTGCTTGATGCTCCGATAAAATGACCGTAGATTAAATTTAAGACTTACTCATCTGCTTTAAAAGGATACCATGAGAATTTATTGAAGCGACATTTTCACCTACTAATGACGGAGTAGGTTAAGTGGCACAATCCAGACGCTTGTGTCAGAATTGTACAGCAATTTTATTTTTTAGGCTTCTTCCACTTCACCTGCACCATCTCACTGAGTTCGGACTCGTTGCTCAGTCGATTCAGGGCAGCTATGGAATACGAGCACTTTTTTGGAGGGATATCCTTATAGTAGGTCACCGTTGCCGGAAGGATAGAAAGGATAGAGGCGGGGTTATTTTTGTCGATAGAGCGGGTTGATCTGTAAACCACATAATACGTGGCATGAGGGACAGGTTCCCAATTGACGACTACACCAGTGGATGTCATGGTGATTTTGGGCGGTTGAGCTCGCAAAAGGGACTTTTTCGGCAACCAGGACATTTCAGGAATCAGGGCGGGGTACTGAAAATATTCATCCCTTAAAATGTCTGAAACACCCAGAGGATTAGTCGTAAGCCATTTGGAACTGTAAAAGCAACTACCCTGAATATTTGGCAGATTTCGGGCGGCAGCTACCTGCTCAGGGATTTCACGGGGATTTCGCCAGGCATCCGTCTGCGAATTGCCATCGACGCGGTAAAGTCCGTGACCAATATATACATGAATTCCATAAGTATTGTCGTTCCACCATTTCACGAGCACATTATAATCGGCTATGTCAAAACCGCGATGCCAATAAATTTGAGGAATTACGTAGTCGATCCACTTTTCGCGCTGCCATTTCAGCACATCCGCATAGAGGTCATCATAATTGGCTTGACCGGATGTTTCAGAGCCTGCCGGATCTGCCGATTTATTTCTCCAGATACCAAATGGACTGATGCCAAATTTCACCCAAGGCTTGGTTGCCCTAACCGTTTCGCTGAGTTTTTTGACAATGGCATTTACATTGTCCCTGCGCCAGTAATCTTTCAGATCATATGAATACGTGGAACCGTATTTCGCAAAAGAATCATGATCCGGAAACGTGACACCAGCAATTTTATACGGATAAAAGTAGTCGTCCATATGGATGGCGTCTATGTCGTAATTGGCCACAATCTCCCGGACAACACCAGCGATATGTACTCTGGCCGCCGGAACGCCCGGGTCGAAATAGATTTTATTTCCGTACTCCAGGAACCAGTCAGGATGCTTATTGATTAATGACGTAGTATCCAAGTCTAATGAGAGCAAGAGTGCATTTATTTCTTCCGCGCTCAGTTCATCGGCACTTCTACCGGATGATTCCTTGATTTTTAATTTGAGTGAATCCAGTGGAATATTTCCAGGCAATGAGTAGAATTTCTTTGCATCGAATATGGCGCGATAGGGATTAAGCCAGGCGTGAAACTCAAGTCCGCGCTCGTGGGCTTCTTCGACCATGAATGTAAGTGGATCGTATTCCGGTGATGGCGAAGAGCCCCGGGAGCCGCTGAGCCATTCCGACCACGGTTCAAAACTCGACCGGTAAAACGCATCAGCGCTCGGTCTGATCTGGACAATCACCGCATTCATACCGTGGAATCTATGGTGATCGAGGAGCTTTCTGAATTCCTCACGTTGGTTTTCTCCTTTCAGATTTGGGGCGGACGGCCAGTCGATATTGGCGACGGAGGCAATCCATACGCCGCGGAATTCACGCTTAGGCGTTGACTGAGTGTGAGCCAGGGTGGTTTGAAAAAACAGTATAAAAATCAGGATGCCGGAACGAATTGTCATATGGATCAATGAGATAATTGGCCGTCAATTAAACCAAAAATCCATGGAATTAATAGTGTTTTTCTCCGCGCATGCCGTAGTATTTACAGATAATCCATTTTTCAGAATCTGGGTTTTAAAAAATTAGTAATTTCAACAACTAATCGTCCTCAGGAGCATGAAGTTAAAATCAATTTTCGCATCGTTTGGTCTATCCACGGTTGCGGTTTTTTTATTCACAATTCATGGAATAGGTCAACAAAAGAACGAAGAGATACTCTTCAATGGAAAAGAGACTTCAGCCTGGATTGGGGTAAAATCGGATAAATTCCCGGAAAAAGGATGGGAGATCAGGAGTGATGAACTGGTGTTAAATGCTGATAAAGAGGCCGGCCGTGGCGGAGATATTATTACCAAAAACAAATATTCCAGTTTCGATTTGAGTTTTGAATTCAAACTAACCAGAGGCGCCAACACGGGACTTAAATACTTTGTTAAAATTTATCCCGACGGCTCAGTACTTGGTTGTGAATACCAACTTATTGACGATTTTGAAAATAAAGACATAAAAGAAGATACCGATGGAAAACGCCGCACGGCAGGATTATATGAACTTTTCAGCCCTGAAAAAGCTGAGTTAAAACCGTCAGGGCGATGGAATGTAGGAAGAATAATAGTGATAGGAAATCATGTGGAACATTGGCTTAACGGCACAATAGTCCTCGAATATGAGCGAGGCAGCGAGGCGTTTTTAAACGCCAAAGCTCAAAGCAAATTCAGAGACATAGATGATTTTGGTACCATGGAATCCGGGCACATTTTATTGCAGGATCATGGCGATGAGGCTACCTTCAGGAATATCAGAATAATTAGATTGTAGACTTTATCGATCTTCTGTTTCTTTCAGCGCCTGAACGAGTTTATTAGAATATATGAAGCTGCGCAGTTCGGGAACAGTTGCATCGAGGATCTCACTTTTATTTCCTTCCCACAGCTTTTGGCCTTTAAACATGTAGATGATGTAATCGCCAATTTCCATTACTGAATTCATATCATGGGTAACAACGACCGTGGTGATTTCAAACTCCTCCGTGATTTCCTTGATAAGTTCATCGATAAGGATGGCAGTCTGTGGATCAAGACCGGAATTTGGCTCATCGCAATAGAGGTATTTGGAGCTATTGACAATAGCGCGGGCTATACCGACGCGTTTTTTCATTCCCCCACTGAGTTCGGAGGGCATCAGTCTATTTACATTTTCCAGCCCAACCCTTTTCAGCACAAAATTCACTCTGTCGAGCTTTTCACCTGTAGGCATGTCGGTAAGGACGTTTAGTGGAAACATCACGTTTTTTTCCACACTTAGAGAGTCAAAAAGTGCAGCGCCTTGGAAAAGCATTCCGATGTCACGGCGGATATCGCGGCGTACATTGCGTGAAGCATGCGTAAAATCACGACCGTCATAGAGAACCTGCCCTTCATCGGGCTCTACCAGTCCAACCATGCATTTTAAAAGAACGCTTTTTCCAGTACCACTTGAACCGATAATCAGGTTGGTACGACCCGGATGGAAAATGCCATTTATGCCATGAAGTACGGGCTTATCGTCAAATGACTTTTTGATATTCTGAAATTCAATCATGGCAGATCAAAGTAGGAGTTGGGCCAGGAGATAATCAGCCACAAGAATGGCAATGCAACTATTCGTCACGGCGCTGGTGCTGGCTTGCCCAACTTCAAGCGCGCCACCAGACGTGTAGTAGCCTTTATAGGAAGAAATGGAGCTTATAAGAAAAGCAAACACGACCGATTTGATCAGGGCAAAAGTGACGTTGAACTCCTGGAATTCTGCGCGAATCCCATAGATATAATCCTGAGGAGTGATGACACCCGTGAGCGTACCGGCAAGGTAGCCACCTAAAATAGCTAAAAACCCGGCTAACACCACGAGCATAGGGTACATGAGCAGACAAGCAACGATTTTGGGAAGACCGAGAAATGAAACGGAATTGATACCCATTACCTCCAAGGCATCTACCTGTTCCGAGATTTTCATGGTTCCCAGTTCACCGGCGATATTCGAACCGACTTTTCCGGCAAACACAATAGCAGTGATGGTTGGCGCCAGTTCTATGAGCGTCATATCCCGAACTACAAGACTTATCACGTATCGCGGGAGCAATGGGCTGACGAGGTTATAAGCTGTCTGAATACAGGTTACTGCGCCGATGAAGGACGAAACAATCGACACGATGACGATTGAGTCGATACCCACTTTGATACACTCGTCGAGAATTTGCTTCAGATAGGTCTTCAGCGGTTCCCTTTTGATAAAAAGGTTTCCCATGAAAATGAAGTACCTGCCGATTCCATGCATAGAGTTAGGAAATTTTCGTTGGTCTTAAAGATACAATATTGTGCAAATTATTTCTGAATGCTTCGGGATTCATGGGAAAAAGATAATAATTTCGGGAAAGGAGCTACAGGCTGCAAGCTAACAGCCACTCGAATTACTTAAACATTCAAGAATGAATAGAGTAGCAGTCATAAGCGGTGGAACAAAAGGTATCGGCAGGGCATTGGTCAATGCGTTTGCTGCCCATGGTTTCGATGTGATTACATGTTCGCGTAATTCCGGTGAGCTCGACGCTCTTAAAAGTGATGTAGAATCCAGGTATCCGGGTACTGAGGTGCTGATCAGAAAATCAGATCTGTCGTTAAGGGATGAAGTCCATGATTTCGTCACGTTTATATTATCCAAAAGAAACCAGATAGATGTGTTGATCAACAACACTGGCATTTTTTATCCAGGGACTATAAGTTCAGAGCCTGAAGGTCGTCTGGAAACCATGATCAATACTAACCTGTACAGCGCCTATTACCTCACCCGAGGACTGTTACCGCAGATGATGCACTACAGGAGCGGCCATATTTTCAATATCTGTTCCATAGCCAGCATCATGGCATACCCGGACGGCGGTTCCTATTCGATCTCTAAATTTGCCATGCTTGGCATGACCAAAGTGCTTAGGGAAGAGATGAAATCGCATGGTATTCGTGTAACCGCCGTTCTGCCCGGCGCCACACTGACGCCAAGCTGGGCGGGAGTAGATTTGCCGGAGTCGCGATTCATAAAGCCGGAAGATGTTGCCGACGCCGTCATTGGCGCCTATCATTTGTCCAAAAATTCTGTTGTGGAAGAAATCCTCATCCGGCCACAGGAAGGAGATATTTGACCTGAAATGGCCTTTTTATCTTTTTTTCACGTAATTGATTAGTGGAAGAATTCATATCAAAATAGACCAGAGCAGGTTATTCAACTAATGAAATCTTTTTAATTTTGAGTAAAGAACCGACGTGATGGAAAATTTATATCTCAAGGGAACAGAGGAGACACCAGAGATCGTCTTCAACAGAGAAAAGCCAGAATTCCGGGTAACCGGCAAGTCATACATGGAAGACGCCACCGCCCACTATACCAGGGTGGTTGACTGGCTTGAGGAATACAGCAAAAGTCCCAATAAATTTACCATTTTCAAGTTTGAGTTGGAGTATGTAAATACCGCATCATCAAAGATTGTACATGACATCCTGAATGTATTGGACAATATGTACCTAAACGGCAACGAGGTCATCGTGGAATGGCATTACTATGAAGAGGATGAGGATATGCTCGAACTGGGCAAGGAATATGAGGAAATCTACGAGGTGCCTTTCAAATACTCAGAAATTAAATTCGACCGCCCTAAGAATCTTTTTCAGATTGATTGAATTAGATAGGGGCATCAAGACCCCCAGACGTCATTCCTGCGAAAGCAGGAATCTTCAGACTTAATGTCAGATCCCCGGGTCAAGCCCGAGGATGACGGATATAACAAAAAAACGTCAATTAAGCTTTTCAAGAAGCTTCTTTTTCCCAACAAACAAATCCTCCACAATCTTCGGATCAGCGAAGTAGGATGCCGGATTTTCACTGGAATTGATGATCCATTGATGCACTGGGTGCTGAAAAGCCTTTACTGCGATATCGGGTTTGGAAGACTGTTTTAAGGTCATTGTATAAGTTGGTGATACCAGTGCTTCTGCAGGGACATCATCCACGAAACTGGAATTATTCACGTACCTGATATCGCTTAGATATGATGCTGTCGCTGCAGAATCCGTTAAAACTCCATCAATCATCCATAATGAATCAATTTTAACCATTGCAAAACTGCTGTCGCCCGGATAATCGAGCCGGACTTCGGTAAGCGAATCTGAGGTAACCGAGAGCAACTGGCGGTTTCGGTAACCGGAGGCCTCGGCATTGAGCGACATTCCCATGAAATTATCAGCCACATAAACCTCCATATCATCTTCCAGACGCACGTAGGTATAAAACTGGTTCATTCCGCCACGACCACCCATCATTTGCTGTTGGCGTTGCATGGCTTCCTGGTTAAAACCGAACCGTCCGATGATGAGATCCAGGGTATTTTTGTCGCCCTCATACACCTGCACTCTTGTTCCGGCAGAATCAACCTGGTAATCTTTCCATTTCTCGGGGTCCCTGGTTGCTATGCGCGACGGTTTCACCGTGATCAATGAATTTATAGAGCTTTTCACACTTTCCGTAAGGGCCTCGGCATACTTGCCGCCGCCAATGGAAACTTTCCAGTTATTGTTTTCTTTCAAAAGTTCCAGCGTCTCACCCTTTGATGCGATGACCATCCTGGTCACTTTGGCCGTGTCTATTTCAACAATATCTTCTTTGAAGGATTTGCTTCTCGACTTACCGCCAAAGAATTCAAAGCCGAGATACACGAGCACCAATACTGCCAGGATTCCTAAAAGTTTAATGCTTGAAATATTCTTTAACATCGTAATCTGAGTTTAATTGAAACCATCAATAATTGCCCTGCATCCATGACTGGCGCTTGCGTGCATAGCGCTGCCTTCTGTACAATGCAATACCGATCATTAAAAGGATTGGAAGAACCACATTTCCGTATTTGTAGAGATTCCGTTTTGTATCATCAATTTGCTCCAACGGCCTTGATGTAACGCCCTTCGTGCGAAGTTCGATGAGGCCGGTATCGTCCGAAAGCCAGTCAATGGCGTTGGAAGCGAGGCTGATGTTATCGGGATTCACCTGCTGCTGTTGCTGGCCTTCGCCGTTTACGGCAAATGTACCATTGGCTATCACTACGAGTCTAGATTTTGTGGAGCCGGCCAGCGGACCTTCGGCAGCAATTGCCACCACCTGGTTCGGCGAGCTGAAATCCGCATCTGTCCATTGTTTTTCTATATCGATAAACGTCGGAACACTCACTACGCCTGACTTTTCGGATGAAAATGCCAGAGGCGATATATGTACCGCTGAATCCTTGGGTAAATAAGTTATTGAACTAACAAATGGCATGATGACGCCTTCCAATCCCTTGGCTGCCGGGTGTTCACTGAACTTCGAAAGTATCGGAAAATAGGGAAATTCAATTTGTTGAGGTATCGTAAATGGACCTATCTGCCTCTGCACGGAAACAGCCCCGCATTTAGCGTCTATAACGTACTGGCTATTCATGGTAATTCCTTTGCCGGCCAGCCAGCCTTTGATTCCAATGTCAGGAAGTTCATTCAGGTATTGCGATTGCAGGTTAGTTTGAAGATTACAGTACGCCAGGTATATGCCACCACCCATGCCAAGGTATTTATCAAGTTTGGCAAAATGACCCTGCGGGATGGTATCCTTCGGATCGATGATGGCAATGGCTTTGTAATAGGCCGGTATTTCGGTTGTATCGGTGATAGTCAATGGCTCCACGTCATACAAAACGGATAGCTGCTGTAATACCTGTATCGATGCATTGGGTGACGGCTCGCCGTGTCCCTGGAGAAATGCCACTTTTGGTTTATCCGTCACCGAGATTTTTTTCAGCGATGTCGTAAGTGCATATTCCATTCCGGCGCCCGGCTGGATCATTGGGATAATTTCCGTCTTTTCTCCAGTCTGCAGCACTGCGCCCATATAAGCACGCATCTGCTTCACCTGGTCTTTTTCGGTAACATTGACCATGAAGGGGCTGATGCCTTTTTCCTGGGCTTTTTGCTCCTCTGCTTCGTTTTCATTGGGATTCACAAATTCATATACCACATTGCCATCCGAACGGTTTTCATATTCGATAAGGAGGTTTTCAAAATCCTTTTTCACTTTTTGCAATTGCGGCGGCATGTCTTTGGTAAAATAGGCCGTTACTGTCACCACGTCCTCTACTTCGCTGAGCACGTCTTTGGTAGCTTTGCTCAATGTGTACTGCTTGTCAGCGGTGAAGTCGAGCCGTAAGAAAATCTTTTCAGAAATCAGGTTTACGACAACCAGGATTCCAATAAATATCAAGAGTTGGGTTATTACTTTACTGCGTTTCATTGTTTACCGGAATTTAGTGGTTCAATCAATTGTGCCAGTTGCGCTTGGATAACATTGTTTGGGAAAGTACCAGTCCGCCGAGAATAAAGCTGCCGAAATAGATCAGATCCCGGCTGTCAAATACGCCACGGCTTAAGGATTCATAATGAGTCCTTGCGCTCAGATAATCAAAAATGCCGCCGATCATTCCGGTGGAACCTGAAGCCAGGAGATCAAAAATGATGTGGAAAAAGAATCCGATGACTAGCGCTAACAGGAGCGCTACGATCTGATTGTTCGTGAGGCTGCTCGAGAAAATCCCGAGGCTAATATACATGGAGCTCAGCATCAACAAGCCGATATACCCACCGATGATGGCTCCATGATCTACACTACCCAGTTTCGCTACAGTGGCGTAGTACGGCAGTGTACATACCAGCGCTATGGCCACAAGGAGAAGACATGCCAGAAATTTCCCCACAACGATCTGCCAGTCAGAGACTGCTTTAGTGCTGAGCAATTCTATGGTTCCGGAGCGGTTTTCTTCTGCCAGAGTCCGCATGGTAATAGCAGGAATAAAAAAGAACAAGGTCCAGAAGCTGACACCGAAGAAGACTTGAAGATCGGCTTGGCCGCTAAGAAATACGTTGCCATTCTTAAACAACCATGTAAAAAAGCCGCTCAAGCCCAGGAAAATGACAATCATCACATAGGCGATGAGCGAGTCAAAGTAAGAGGTCAACTCTCTTTTGGTGATAACCCAGATACTTTTCATATAATACAGTTCAATAGTTCAACAGTTCAATAGTGTAATAGAAATCAATTCGTCACCTCACGGAACACATCTTCCAGTTTGGTTTCGATGCCGGTCATTTCCAGGAGATACCATTTATTTTTTACGCAGCAGTCGAAAACTTCTTTTTTTGATGAAAGCTCAGGCTTGCTCTGCACGAGGAAGTAATTCTGCTTTTCTTCCAGTTCCTTCACAGATTCCACTGTGGCAAGGCTTAACAATGATTTGCGGATATTGGCGTTATTCGCCGCTTCGATCTGTACGCGGATGAGTTCCTTTCCCTGGGCCTGGCTGCGGAGTGTTTCTGAAGTTCCATCGGCCACGATCTTTCCACGGTTGATGATGAGGATTCTGTCGCAGGTAGCCTCTACTTCCGAAAGGATATGTGAGCTGAGGATGACTGTTTTTTCCTTTCCAAGCTCTTTAATGAGTTTCCTGATTTCGATAATCTGGTTTGGATCCAGACCGGTGGTAGGTTCGTCGAGAATAAGCACTTCCGGATCGTGGATCATAGCCTGAGCCAAACCTACACGCTGACGGTAGCCTTTCGACAGTTCGCCGATTCGTTTGTACCGTTCCTGGTTCAGTCCGCACATATCTACCATGGCATGAATGCGCTCGTTTACCTTTGACTTTTCCACACCTTGTATGTCGGCGCAGAACTTGAGGTAATCAATGATCGCCATGTCCATGTAAAGCGGGTTGTTCTCCGGCAGGTAGCCAATCTTCTTTTTGATTTCCTCTGGATTTTTGTCGATATCCAAGCCTTCCAGATACACCTTTCCGGCAGTTGGCGCCATGTAGCAGGTAATCATCTTCATGGTGGTGCTTTTTCCGGCGCCATTTGGTCCCAGAAAACCAACCACTTCCCCGGTTTTTATTTCGAAGGAAATGTTGTCAACGGCTTTCTGGTCGTCATATACTTTCGTGAGATTTTCAACAAGTATTGCCATAATGAACACGTTAAAAATTTGCGGTGCAATTATAATAAGGTCAACATAAAAATTCAATATTTGATTATTCCCTTCTCCCAGAGACTCCTCTCTTTTTCATCAAAACAGTCAAAATAGCACGATTTATAATGAGGCCCAGCATTCGGTTGGGAATGGTAATATTAACATTTTCGATTGAGAATAATTGCAAAAATCTGTTTAACGACCTGATTTTATTAATTCCAAATCGATAGTTCTGCGGTTGATATCTGTTTTCACCACCTTAACCTTGATGTCATCGCCCAGGGTTATCGTTTTTTTATGATTCTGCCCGATGATCCGGAATTGTTCGGGCTCAAAAATATAAAAATCATCGTCCAGGTCTGCCATACGAACCATGCCCTCACATTTCGTTTCAGTAATTTCCACAAATACGCCCCATTCCGTTACTCCACTGACAATGCCGGAAAATTCCCTGCCGATCATGGTCTCCATGTATTCCACCTGTTTGTATTTGATGGATGCGCGTTCGGCATCGGCGGCTACTTTTTCCATTTCGGAAGAGTGCTGGCATTTTTTTTCATACGGTGCAGCATTCATCGTCTCACCACCTGTGAGATAATGCTGCAGCAACCGGTGCACCATCATGTCGGGATAACGGCGGATCGGTGATGTGAAATGTGTGTAGTGCTGGAAAGCCAACCCGAAGTGACCTTTACCTTCGGTCGTATATTTTGCCTTGGCCATAGACCGGATAGCCAAAGTTTGCAGAACATTTTGCTCTGGCTTGCCTTCAATGTCCTCAATAAGGTTGTTGAGAGAACGCGAAATGGCAGCTTCGTCGAGATGGAGCGTATGGCCAAACTTCTTGGCAAATACGGAAAAGGCATTCAATTTTTCAGGGTCCGGAAAATCATGCGTGCGATAAACAAAGGTGTTTTTTGCTTTTCCCTGCTTCATGCCATATACCCGCTCAGCGACTTTCTTGTTGGCTAAAAGCATGAATTCTTCAATGAGTTTATGGGCATCTTTTCTTTCTTTTACCCTCAGGCCAATTGGTTTTCCCGTGGCGTCGAGATCAAATTTTACTTCAGTAGTTTCGAAGTTGATCGCTCCGCGCATGAACCGTTCGAGACGAAGCTTCAGAGCCAATTCATTCAAAGTGGCCAGTTCAGCGAAATAGTCGCCTGTTTTCTGCTCGATCCGCTCCTGTGCTTCTTCATAAGTAAACCGTCGGTCGGAATGAATGATCGTTTTTCCAAACCATTCCTTTTTAATATGTGCGTTGTCGTCCATTTCAAAAACTGCCGAAAAAGTCAGTTTATCTTCATTGGGACGAAGTGAACAGAGTTCATTGGAAAGCCTTTCCGGCAACATGGGGATGGTACGGTCAACGAGGTAAACGGAAGTGGCGCGTTCCTGGGCTTCGTGTTCTAATTGAGAATTGGTTTGAACATAATGGGTCACGTCAGCAATATGAACGCCGATTTCATAATGTCCATTATCCAGTTTACGCATTGAAACAGCATCATCGAAATCCTTGGCATCGGCCGGGTCGATGGTGAAGGTAAGTGTACCGCGGAAGTCTTTGCGGCGGGCAACTTCGGCAGGGCTGATTTCCCCGTCAATCTCCTCGGCTTGTTTCATTATTTGCTCAGGGAATCTGAACGGAAGGCCAAATTCAGCCATTATAGAATGTATCTCGGCTTCATGCTCGCCTGACTTGCCGAGCACCTGCATGATCTTCCCTTCAGGATTTTTATTGTGCGTGGGCCATTGGATAATCTGCACAACTACCTTGTCATCCTGCTCTGCCTGCGATTTTTTCAGTTGTGATGGATCGATAAAGATGTCGTTATGCATCTTTTTGAAGTCTGGAATCACAAATGTATGGCGACCAGAAATTTCTACACGGCCCACGAACTCTTTCCTGGCTCTTTTTATAATTTCTAAAACCTTACCCTCAGGACGGCTGTCGCGACTGCCTTTCGGCCTGAATAACTGCACACGGACAGTATCGCCATGAAAGGCAAAAGCCAGATTGTCGGACTTCACTTTTATATCGTCAGCATCGCCTTCACAAATGATATAGGCAAACCTCGGGTTTACGAAGTCCACTGTTCCTATCACCTCCTTATCTGAAGCAGGGCGTGTACCTTTTTTAGTATCCAATGCAGGAGTCTTTCCAGCTTCCCGCAGGATGGTAAAGACGATATTTTTTGTCTTTTTATCGTGTACGCCCAGTCGCTTAATTATTTGTTTATGGGAGAGTTTTTTAAATTCCGGGTCGTTCATGAGGCCTCGGATCACATTTTTAAGGTCGCTGAATGTGGCCTGATCTTCTGATTTTTTCATTTTTGTCATTCGGTTGGAAATAATGTTTTCTTAGCATAAACGAGTCTACGGCGCATTTGTGCTTTTCTGATGTCTGCCACGTCACCTTTCGGGATGGCATTGATGAGAGTTCTAGTATATTCTTCTTTTGGCCGCTCGAAGAGGGCATCGGAGTAGCCCATTTCTACAAGCCTGCCGTTTTTCATCACGAATATCCTGTCGGCCATGAATTTGATAACTGAAAGGTCATGGGATATAAACAGATATGTGAAATTGAATTCCTGCTTCAGATCATTGAGCAGGTTGAGCACCTGCGCCTGAACGGATACGTCGAGAGCCGATACTGATTCATCGCAGATAATAAAGTCAGGTCCTGTGGCCAGTGCCCGCGCTATGCATATCCGCTGGCGTTGACCGCCGGAAAACTCATGTGGGAATCGGTTATAATGATTAGGATTCATATCCACTTTTTGCAGAAGCTCTTTTGCCTTGTCAACCTGGGCAGCATGGCTTCTGGCAATTCCATGGATCTTTAGTGGCTCTGCGATAGCAGCACCGATGGTCTGCCGCGGATTAAGTGAAGCATAAGGATCCTGAAAAATAATTTGCATTCGCTTGCGCAATAACCGCATTTGCTCCTCTTTAAGTTCGTGAATAGGAAGGCTGTCAAAAATTATCTGACCTGAATCTGCCTCTATTAAGCGTATCAGCGAGCGACCAAGGGTTGTTTTCCCACAGCCGGATTCGCCCACAAGACCTACCGTTTCTCCCGGATAAATATCAAAACTGACATCATCGACGGCGGTCAGTCTTTCCTTCGTCTGGCTAAAAAAACCGGTGCTCAATGAGAACGATGTCGTAAGATTTTTGACACGAAGTATCGGCCCACCCTGAATTACCGCCAGACGTTTCCGGATAGTTTCGTTTTTGGATTCGGCATTTACAAGCAATGCCTGACCGACACTGGTGAAACCACGCTTTTCTGCGTTTTGGTCAGTTTTCAGAAAGTCGGCAACGACGGGAAGTCGCCGCAACTTTATGTCCAGGCGTGGCCGGCAGGCAAGCAACCCTTTTGTATAGGGATGTTCAGGATTATTGAAAATTTTAAAAACATTGCCTTCCTCTACAATTTTCCCCTGGTGCATCACAAGCACTCTGTCCGCTACTTCAGCGATGACGCCCAGATCGTGGCTTATGAATATGAGCGAGGTATCATGTGCCTCACGGAGGTTTTCCAGTACATTCAGAATGCTGGCCTGAACCGTGACATCGAGAGCTGTCGTGGGTTCATCGGCTATAAGAATGGCAGGATTGCAGCACATGGCCATGGCAATCATAACGCGTTGTTTCTGGCCTCCTGATATCTGATGCGGGTAGCTGGAATATATTTGCTCAGGGCGTGGCAGCCTTACTTCTGAAAACAATGCGATAGTGCGTTGCTTTGCTTCTTTGGGAGTCAGATGCAGGTGAATTTTCAGTGCTTCCGCTACCTGGTCGCCACATGTAAATACTGGGTTCAGCGAGCTCATAGGCTCCTGAAAAATCATCGCGATTTCATTGCCACGAATTTGTCGCAATTTCGCCCGATCCAGTTGAAGCAGATCCACAGTGCCGTTATTTCTGGATTTTAAAAGAATTTCACCACATTCAATTTTCGCTGGGGGGCTTGCCAACAGGTGCATTATCGACAGGGCAGTGACCGATTTTCCTGAGCCCGACTCACCAACTATACCAATGGATTCTCCTTTGTGAAGCGTAAAACTCACTCCATCAACCGCCTGTGTTTTGTGGCCGAGGTTATTGAAGCACACGCTCAGGTCGTTTACCTGGAGTATTGTATCCTGTCCTGATAATTTGGTGTTCTTCAACGCTATAAGTATTCTATGTTTTTTTCATCAATAACCGGCAATCCGAACAGACGGAGGAAAATCTGGGCCGTTACCATCACATCACGGCGGCAATATTCGGCAATTCGTTGTAGGCCATTTTCGTTGTGAAATACTTTATTAACCATCGACCCGTCGATGTCATCCTTGCTCGAGGGTATGTCGAATAGAGCGGCTAACAGTTCCAGGGATGTGAAGTTTTTGCGGTCGCCAAATTTCCATAAATCCATTGTGTCGAGATGATGGATTTCCCATGGCTTTTTATCCCGTATATCCAGCGCCGCCGGAATCGAAATTCCATTTACTAACATCCGCCGGCATAAATATGGAAAGTCGAATTCTTTTCCGTTATGAGCAATGAGCCTTAGCAGCTTACTGTCAAATTTGGATTCGACGAGTTGCTTAAAATCCATCAGATTTTCATGCTCCGATTCATGCGCTATAGATTTGATGCGAAGACCAAATCCGTTTTTATCCCTGGTGAAAATTCCGACCGAAATACAGATCACTTTGCCGAATTCAGCATAGATAGCACCCTTTTCAAGGTAAAGTTCGTCTGCCGGAAGTTCGTCTGGGTTTTGAAGTGTAGTGGATTTTTTAGTCCACAACGCCCTGAACCGGTCATCCATCTCCTCAAAGTCTGCATGTGCTGATGCTGTTTCGATGTCGATCACCATCAGGTTTTTGTATGAGTTTTCGAATGAGTTTTCCATGGGTCGATAGTTTGCGGTTTTCGCGAAGTAAATTGGAAAATTGTCAGAGTTTAAAAAGCAATTCCAGCACCAGATCCGAAAGTGTAGTTAGTGTAATGGCCCAGAACAACGCGCTGATAAACATGAACAAATATACCTTTTTTGGCCTACCTCCAAGCGCCATGATCAGCAATGTGCCAACGATGGGTGAAAATAAAACCGGTGTAAAGAAGGAAACGCCAAACTCACCATATCCTCTCCAAATCCTCACTATGCGCCTGTTTCTGGATGTAAAAAGCTTCTTTCTGTATTTGTTTTTTTTCTCGAACCATTGCCGCAACCGTACTCCAAAGGTAGAGATTACTACCACTGTAGTCATCATTCCCAACACGGTCATTATTACGATGCCCCACATATTGAGCTCATAGGCGGCGCCAAAAGCAGGCCCTCCCACAAATTTAAACATGCTGATAAGGTAAATTAATAGATATTTCAGTAGCTGGGAAATCATTCTATCACTGTGTATCGACGCCTAAATATACTTTAACAAATGATTTGTAAGGGTCGATTTTGCTCGAAAAGTCCACAATACTTTTATGCCTTTTGCTATCCCAGCATTTTCTTTTGAACTGGCACATGTAGAATAACTTTAAGAATGGTTGAAATGTTATGGAACCTATCTGTGGAGTACCCTGAGTCTGTTCCCGGATTAGCGCTGATTCCAAAAAAATATCGGAAATGCAAAAGTATTTATCCTGGGAAATTTCCTATTACCATTCGACTTTTATCAGGATTTTTCAATATTGGAATGGAATTGAAAATTGCATCCAATGGATAAACTGTTGCAAAACCTTTGTGCCATTCACAGTCCTTCCGGTGAGGAGTATGCCATGAAGGAATTTTTACTGAAATACCTCCACAAGCACAAAAGCAATTGGAAGCGTCAGCCATTGATTTATGAAGGTGATGCTTTTCAGGATTGCCTGGTACTCATTTTTGGAGTGCCACGCGTTGCTGCAGTTGCCCACATGGATACAACGGGTTTCATGGTGCGCTATCAAGATCAGTTGGTGCCCATTGGAGGGCCGACTGCGGAAGGAAATGAGCTCATCACCGGAACCGATGTTTTTGGCGAAATAGAATGCAAACTGCAAATCAGCGCAAACAATACCTTGCATTACCGGTTTGCCCGGGGCATTGCTACCGGAACCTCCCTTGTATTTAAGTCTCACTTTAAAAACACATCAGGTCGCATAGTATCACCATATCTTGACAACCGGATCGGCATTTACAACCTCCTTCGCCAAGCCGAAACGTTGGAAAATGGCACTCTTGTTTTTTCATGCGGAGAAGAGGCCGGCGGGGGTTCTGTTCCTTTTTTGGTCAGGTTTCTTTATGAGAAATATAATATTCAAAAAATGCTCATCAGCGACGTCACCTGGGCTACCGACGGAGTGATGCCGGGAAGCGGCGTGGTGATATCGCGAAGAGATCGCAATATTCCCAGAAAGTCTTTTTTTGATCAGATTGTTGCTATGGCTGCTGAAGATTTGGTGAATTTCCAGATAGAAGTAGAGGAGGAAGGATCGAGCGATGGACGCGAAATTCATTTGTCTCCATATCCCATCGATTGGTGTTTTATAGGCCCTCCGGTAGAAGACGTTCATTCGAACAGCGAAAAGGCTTCTATTTCAGATATTATGGAAATGATGAGGTTGTATCAGGTTCTTCTGGAAAAACTTTAATCATCAAAATATCAATTTTGTGTTAAGCCATAGTTTTAACCTGTATATTTGCCTCACTGGACCGTTTCATTTTTCTGATTATGCAAATTCACGACCAGCAGTTTGAAATTTTTATTACTGAGAAACAAATACAACAGCGCATCCTTGAATTGGCCCGACAAATAAACCATGATTACGCGGATAAGAAACCCTTATTTTTAGCGATTCTCAATGGTTCATTTATGTTTACGGCTGATGTTTTCAGGGAACTAGCGATTGATGCAGAAATATCGTTTCTGAAGCTAAAGTCATACCGAAAAGTGGAGTCGAGTGGGAAGATTAGAGAACTTATCGGACTGGAGCACAATATTTTCAATCGTAATATTATCATCGTTGAGGATATTGTAGATACTGGCCGCACCCTCCATCATATCTTGAGTGAGTTTCAGGAGCTGGGACCAAAATCGGTAGAAATCTTAACCTTGTTATATAAGCCGCTGGCCAATAAAGTGCCCGTAAGTCTTAGGTATGTAGGATTTGAAATACCCAATGATTTCATAGTCGGCTATGGACTCGATTACGATGGTTCAGGGAGAAATCTCCGGGATATTTATAAAATTGTCACTAATTAAAAAGAAAGAAGTTATGTTGAACGTGGTATTATTTGGACCTCCGGGTGCAGGCAAAGGAACTCAAAGCGAACGTATTATTGAAAAGTACGATCTCATCCATATATCAACAGGCGATCTTTTCAGGAAACATATTGGTGAAGGCACTTCCCTCGGCAAGCAGGCTCAGGAATTCATCGATTCCGGTAACCTGGTTCCTGACGAATTGGTGATCAGAATGGTGGAGGTGAAAATCGAAGGCAACAAGGACTCGAAAGGCTTTCTCTTTGATGGATTTCCAAGAACCGTAGCGCAAGCCACCGCGCTGGACAAAATGCTCTCAGGTCGCAATATGAAGATAGCTGTGATGCTGGCCCTGGCGGTCCATGATGATGAATTGAGAAACAGGCTTCGACTGCGGGGACTAACTTCCGGAAGGTCAGATGATCAGAACGAGGAAAAAATCAATACCAGGATCAACGTGTACAAATCGGAAACATTGCCGGTAGCAGATTATTACCGGCAACAATCAAAATACAGGGAAATCAATGGAGTAGGCAATGTTGACGAAATTTTCAACCATATTTGCATGGTTATCGATTTGATTAAATAAACCAGCACTTTGTCTTCAGTAAATTTCATTGACTACGTAAAGTTTTGTTCCCGTTCAGGTTCCGGCGGCGCCGGGTCAGCGCATTTCAGGCGTGAAAAATTTGTACCCAAGGGCGGTCCAGACGGCGGCGATGGAGGCAGGGGCGGACACATCATCCTTCGCGGCAATCGTCAACTCTGGACGCTCCTACATCTTAAATATCAAAAACATGTGATTGCTGAAAGCGGCAAACCGGGTCAGGGTTCCAGAAAATCCGGCTCTGATGGAGCAGATGTAATTCTTGATGTTCCATTGGGTACAGTGGCAAAATATGCTGAAACCATGGAAAAAATCCTCGAAATTACCGAGGAAGGCCAGGAAGTAATACTAACCCCAGGTGGTAGAGGTGGGCTTGGAAATGACCACTTTAAGACTTCTACCAACCAGACACCGCGTTACTCACAGCCCGGCGAATCGGGCAAAGAAGAGTGGATTGTACTGGAGTTGAAGGTTCTTGCTGATGTGGGTCTTGTGGGCTTCCCAAATGCCGGAAAATCTACGCTTCTCTCCGTAATGTCAGCGGCTAAACCGGAAATTGCGGATTATCCATTTACCACCATAGTGCCAAATCTCGGCGTTGTGAAATACCGCGAATACAAGTCATTTATTATGGCCGATATCCCTGGATTGATTGAGGGTGCGGCAGAAGGTAAAGGACTTGGCCACCGCTTTTTACGGCATATCGAGCGCAACTCAGTGTTGCTGTTTATGATCGCCGCCGATTCAAAGGATATTAAGAAAGATTATAAAATACTTATTCACGAGTTGGAAAAGTACAATCCGGAATTGCTGGATAAAAAGCGGCTTTTAGCCATAACAAAATCCGATCTGCTCGATGATGAATTAAAGAGGGAGATCAGGAAAGAAATCCCGAAAAATGTGAAGAGCATTCTCATTTCCTCCGCAGCAAACCAAGGTATTGATGACTTGAAGGACATGCTTTGGCGCATGCTGACGGATTAAGGTGTCATAATGTCATAAATCTCACTTTGGCAAAATCATTGCAGAATTATTGATTCAAATACAATTAGTGTATGTCTAAAAAATCAGTGAAAGAGAAAGTTGAAGAACCCGTAATGGATGGCGAGCAGTCTCAAGTTGGCGGAAATAATAATAAAAAGGAAAATTCCCAGGAAGCAGAAACAGCCGGCAATGAAGTATCTGAAGCCGTGCTTTTAAACGAACAAGTGCAAAAGCTATCGGCTGAACTGGAAGAAGCCAAGGATAAATATTTAAGGTTGTACTCTGAATTTGAAAACTTTCGCCGTCGTACAACAAAAGAACGAATAGAACTCATAAAAACTGCAAACCAGGAATTGATGGTAGCTCTTCTCCCCGTGGTTGATGATTTTGAGAGGGCCCAAAAAGCGCTCGATCTCACGGAAGATCACAAAACTTCAAAAGAGGGCTTTGAATTGATTTACAATAAATTCAACAACGTACTGAAGCAAAAAGGGCTAAAGATCATGGAAGTGACGGCTGGCGTTGATTTCGATACTGAATTCCATGAGGCGATCAGTCAGATGCCATCGGCTGATGGATCCATGAAAGGCAAAATCATCGACGTAGTGGAAAAAGGTTACCTTCTCGATGATAAAGTGGTACGCTTTGCAAAAGTAGTAACAGGAGCATAGGCAGGTATCATGGCTAAAAGAGACTATTACGAAATACTTGGTGTCGGTAAATCGGCTTCGAAGGAGGAGATTAAGAAAGCATATCGCAAGGTTGCCATAAAATTTCACCCCGATAAAAACCCGGATAATCCCGAAGCTGAAGAAAAATTTAAAGAAGCTGCAGAAGCCTATGAAGTCCTGGGCGATGATCAAAAACGCGCGCGCTACGACCGATACGGTCATGAAGGGGTGCGTGGAACCGGTGGCTTCAAAAGCAGCTCGGATATGTCCATGGACGATATATTCTCCCAGTTTGGCGATATATTTGGCGGACATAATCCATTTGAAAGTTTCTTTGGAGGCGGCGGCACACGGCAGGCATCCGGAAGACGAGGGTCCAACTTGCGAATTAAAATTCGACTTACCCTTGAGGAAATAGCACATGGTGCAGACAAGAAAATAAAGGTTAGCAGGTTGGTACTTGCCGACGGTATCACATTTAAGAATTGTGGTACATGTGGTGGTTCCGGTCAGATCAGAAAGGTTGTAAATACCATGCTCGGGCAGATGGTTTCTGCCACAACCTGCCATACCTGCAATGGTTCCGGTAAAATAGTTGACAAAAGGCCATCCGGAGTAGATAGCAGCGGCCTTGTCCAGAAAGAAGAAATCATCGATATCAGGATTCCCGGCGGTGTAGAAGATGGCATGCAGCTATCAATGGCCGGTAAAGGTAACTATGGCCCCAACGGAGGGTCGCCTGGCGATTTGCTTATTGTAATTGAAGAAAAACCAGACGACCTGCTGAAGCGCGAAGGAAATAATATCGTCTATGATATCTATCTCAATTTTGTCGATGCCGTACTAGGAACATCCACTGAGGTGCCTACTATCGATGGTAAGGTAAAAATCAAAATTGACCCTGGAACTCAGCCAGGAAAAATCCTCAGACTACGCGGAAAGGGCATCAAGGACATAAATGGTTATGGTGTAGGTGATCAATTGATCCACGTAAATATCTGGACGCCCCAACAAGTATCAAAGGATGAACAAGCCTTGCTTGAGCGCCTGAGGAATTCGCCTAATTTCGCACCGAATCCCGGAAAGAATGAAAAGAGCTTTTTCGACCGGATGCGCGAATTTTTTTAATCACATGATTTGAGGATTTCGTCGAATTATAAAGGTATTTGAAACCTTTATTTTCATATAGCCGTACTTGGGGTTATGTGGAAAAAATCGCTGGTTTTGGCGCCCGTATTATTCATTGGCTACCTTTCGATAGCCCAAATACCGATATCAGTTTCAGCAAACCCTGGCAATGAGTATGACAATGTGAAAGTTGCATTAAATGCTACCGATGGTTATTGCCATATTGCACTCGGTACAAATTCAGAACCGGTGCACATCGATGAGCCTTCCAATCCACATGTTGAAGAAAGGATCAACGGGCGAACCAAGGAGATTAATATAAAACTTGGGGAGACGACAGAGAATTCTTTCGGTTCAGTAATCACCAAAAAGTTATTCAGTACCCAGGAAGTAGATGACCATGGTTGGAAGGTTTATCTGTCAGCCGCCAAACCTATGGACCTGAATCTGGCTTACGCCATCGGGGATACACACCTCAACTTGTCCGGCCTGCCCGTCGAACGTCTTAAACTGAAAACCGGCAGCGCTAATGTTTTTGTGAATTATAAACATGGCAAAGGCAATACCATCACTATGGACACGATGCTCATTAATGTCGATATGGGATCGCTCGAAACAAATAACCTGCACCTGGCCAATTCACGGATCATCCTGGCAGACGTTGGATTCGGATCGGTGCTCCTCGACTTTGAGGATGCGGCTTCCGCAACTACAAGTGTTGATGCGTCGGTTGGTGCCGGCAAACTGGAAATACTATTGCCATCCAGCCAGATCCCCATTAAAATCAATATTAACAACTCACCTCTTTGCCGCGTAAAAATTCCCGCACATTTCACCCGTATTTCTGATCATGAATTTGTCAGTAATAATCACCCGTCGCACACCGGGTATATAAACTTCAACGTCGATGTGGCCGTTGGGCATGTTATCTTTAGATAATGGTTTCATGTTTCGTTGGTATTTACTTTTATGAGAGGCAGGATTTTTATTAATTACAGGACTTTTTCAATTTTCAGATATAAAACAAAAATCTAACCCTTGGTCAATCTTACTACAACCAACATTCACAAGTCTTATGGAGATTTTAAGGCTTTGAGCAACATCAGCATCGACGTACCTGCCGGATCGATTTTTGGGCTCCTCGGTCCAAATGGTGCCGGAAAAACTACGCTGATCAGAATCATCACCCAGATTATCATTCCGGACCAAGGTAGTGTTTTACTCAGTGGCCGCCCGATTGGCCCCGCTGATATCGCTATTATCGGCTATCTACCGGAAGAGCGTGGACTGTACAAAAAGATGCAGGTAGGTGAATTACTGCTCTACCTCGGCCAGTTGAAAGGCCTCAGGAAAGCTCAAGCGATGGAACAAATAAAAATCTGGTTCAACAAATTCGAAATCTCCGGTTGGTGGAATAAAAAAGTCGAAGATCTGTCCAAGGGAATGCAGCAAAAGATACAGTTTATCGCTACGGTGCTCCACCAGCCAAAACTTGTCATACTCGATGAACCATTCTCAGGCTTCGACCCGATCAATGCAAACATCGTGAAGGACGAAATCATAAATATGGCAAAGGAAGGCACTACGGTAATCCTATCGACTCACCGCATGGAATCAGTCGAAGAGCTTTGCGACTACATGGTGCTGATCAATAAGGCAGAAAAAATTCTTGAAGGCTCTAAGAAAACTATAAAAAACAGGTACAAGACAAACACGTACGAAGTACTGCACAAAAAACGGTTGGGCATGCTCAACCACGGATTTACAAAGGTAAGTGAACTGGCAGTAGATGACGATTTTTTTAAAACAACCATCAAAATGGAATACGATAAAACACCTAACGAACTATTGCTCCAACTGATGGACCAGGTGGAAATTCATGCATTTGAAGAGCTTATACCCGATATGAACGAAATCTTTATCTCAGCTGTGAAAGGAGTAAGCCATGAATAAAATTTTTCTAATCATCGCCCGCGAGTACATCACCCGCGTCAGAAAGAAATCATTCATCATCATGAGCATCATAGGCCCGCTCCTTTTCGGGCTTATGTTTGTAATTCCCGTCTGGCTCGCGACACAAGAGGGTGATAAAAAAGTTATTGAAATCCTGGATGAAAGTGGATATTTCAAGGATAAGTTCTCCACTGATGGCTCTGTTTCTTTTGTCTATGTTGGAAGTTCATTGGACGAAGCGAAGGCTGATTTGAAAGGAAAAGAATACTACGGGCTGCTATATATACCAAAGTTCGACCTTGATAAACCCGATGACATCACCTTTTTTGGTGAAAAAAACCCAAGCATCGAAATCCAGGGGATGATAGAGAGAATGCTCAGGAATGAGATCGAAGATATCAAACTCACACGGTCTGGTATCGACAAAGAACAGCTTGAAAAAATAAAGACTAACATCGATCTGAATGTAATCAACATGACCGACGTAGGCGAAAAAGAGGGCGATGTACTCGTTGCCACAGCTACAGGTTACGTCGCTTCGTTGCTCATTTACATGTTTATCTTCATGTATGGCATTCAGACCATGCGCAGCGTGATTGAAGAAAAAACCAGCAGGATCGTCGAGGTGATCATCTCGTCAGTGAAACCTTTCCAATTGATGATGGGCAAAATCATCGGAGTTGGAGCAGTAGGTCTCACACAGTTTCTGCTCTGGATCATACTCACGGTCGTTATCTACAACACTGTACTTACATTTTATGGCGGAGAAATACCGCAAACCAACCAGATGGAAATGGTACAGCAGGTACCCGCATCCACTGTGGACAGCCCAATGAAGATGGTTGTTGAAAAGATAGGCACGATCAACTTTCCGCTGCTGTTAGGCGCGTTTTTATTTTACTTCATAGGAGCCTATTTCTTTTACGGCTCCTTATTTGCTGCTGTCGGCTCTGCGGTTGACAGCGACTCTGACGCACAGCAGTTTCAGTTGCCAATTACCTTACCACTCATCTTATCCATAATATTGCTCTCGGCTATCCTGCGCGACCCGCATGGCAACCTGGCATTCTGGGCTTCTGTGATACCTTTTACATCTCCGGTGGTGATGATGATGCGCATTCCATTCGACCCACCAGGCTGGCACATTGCCCTATCCATGGTTAGCCTCATACTCGGTTTTATATTTACCACCTGGTTGGCTGGGCGTATATATCGTGTGGGTATCCTGATGCATGGCACAAAAGTGAACTACCGCATTCTGGCTAAGTGGTTCATGATGAAAAACTGATTACCCACTGAACCAGGCGGAGGATTACTACACCCTCGACAAGAAATGATTTCCTTCACCTAATTTATCTATCCAAAAAAATGAAAAACTTTTTAAAACTTCTTCTCACCTGTACTTTTATGTCTGTAGGTAGTTCACTGTCGGCCCAGCAAGGCTATGAAAATTTCAAAGTAGCCGTGTATTCCAGGGCGTACGAGGTGGAAAAAATGGACGATCTGAAATGGCTCGACTCCATCTGGAGTGATATCGAACGCCAGGTTCACGTGGATAAAATTTACCTCGAAACCCATCGCGATTTGTTAATTGTAAAAAGTGAAACTCTGGAAAAAGCAAAGAAATACTTTAATGACAAAGGCATTAAAACTTCCGGAGGCATCACCTATACCGTCTATGAGCCCAACAGGTTTGAAACGTTTTGTTACACCAATCCGGAACACCGGCAGAAAGTGCAAGAAATTATAGAACATACAGCCAGGCATTTTGATGAGGTGATTCTCGACGATTTCTTTTTTACCAACTGTAAATGTGAATTGTGCGTCAAGGCTAAAGGAGACAAAAGCTGGACTGACTACCGCCTGGATTTGATGGTGGAAGCTGCTCAAAATCTGATCCTTAAACCGGCAAAAAAAGTCAATCCAAAAGTGGAGGTGGTCATCAAATATCCAAACTGGTACAACCATTTTCAGGGTTTGGGATTTGACCTGGAGCGGGAACCCGCACTTTTCGATGGATTATACACTGGTACGGAAACACGTGATGCCACCTTCAGTGCACAGCATCTGCAACCTTTTCTCGGCTATGGAATTTTCAGGTATTTCGAGAGTCTGAAACCGGGAGGCAATCGCGGCGGTTGGGTGGATACCGGTGGTGCCATCAATCTCGACAGGTATGCCGAGCAGCTATGGATCACGCTTTTCGCGAAAGCGCCAGAAATTACTCTCTTCGATTTCCGGCAATTACAACGCCCTTTGGAACAATTTAGAAAAGCACCATGGCAGGGACAGCAAACATCATTTAACCTGGAAGAAATGATGCAGCCTGTCGGAGGTAAGGCGCCAACGACTATCGCCAGATCGGCAGGATATACTTTTGAAAAAGTAGATAAATTTATCGGCGATCTTGGTAATCCTGTAGGATTGAAGTGCTACAGGCCATACCACTCCGTTGGAGAAGACTTCCTGCCGAATTTTCTTGGAATGGCGGGATTCCCAGTACTCACAGTGCCTGAATTCCCCGTGGAAGACAGTGTGGTATTGCTGACTGAGAGCGCTGCTTTTGATGACAAAATCGTGGAAAAAATCAAGGGTCAACTCATGGATGGTAAGTCGGTGGTGATTACTTCAGGCTTGCTGAAAGCGCTGCAAGGCCGGGGCATTGAGGACATCGCCGAGATCAGATATACAAGCGATAAAGCAATGATCGACCAGTTTATGGTTGGCAGGGGAGGACTCGCTACCTCTGACAAAAAGATTCTCATTCCCGTCATCAAGTACCTGACAAATGATTCCTGGGAAGTAGTTTCCGCAGTTGACGGCCCGAATGGATGGCCTCTCCTGCATGAAGCCGGGTACGCCAACGGGAGTCTTTTTATCCTTATTATTCCAGAAAACTATGCTGATCTTTACATCTATCCTGAAGCGGCATTGACAGCGATACGATCGATTATTTTCAATAAAAGTAAAGTATATCTGGAAGGTCCCGGGAATATCAGCATGTTTTTGTACGACAACAACACCTTGATCGTAGAGTCCTTTAGCGATGAAACGTTAAAGGCTGGTATTGCTGCCTCAAAATCAGTCACCAGCATACGGGACATAATCAGCGATGAAAAGATGGATGGCAAAGCCAGAAGCGCCTCAGGGGGGTGGAGTGCTCCGAGACTCATCGAGCGCAACATTTTTGAGTTTGAGATTAAACCTCACTCTTACAGGGTATTCAGGATTGACTGATATTCGAAATAGGGCCGAGGTAGTGTGCGAAATTATACAGTGAGGCAAGGACTAATTGGTGTCAAATTATTTATGTGAAGTGTCTTTCCTTTCAGGTTAAAAGACCTTGCTATTTATTATTGTGCATATGATAAATAAGTATTAAAAGATTGGCCAAAGTGATTTACGACATTAAAAACAAAGATTCTTAAGGATTATAAACCGAGTTCAGTATGCGCCCATTTCTACTTATTATTTTGCTAATCTTTCCGGCTTATTTCATTGAGATCCTTGCCTGCACGAATCTTATTGTTACCAGGGGAGCCAGCAAAGATCAATCAGTTTTCGTAACCTATGCCGCAGATTCGCATACCAGATATGGTGCCATTGAATATTACCCTGCCGGCAACCACAAACCGGGAGAAGTATGTCAGGTATATCACTATGAAAATGGTAAATACCTCGGATCTATTCCCGAAGCGTCACATACCTACTCTGTTGTTCAGTTTATGAATGAACACCAGGTCGCCATAGGCGAATCGACCTGGGGTGGACTGGACTCACTGACATCCCAGCCCTCCGCCATACTTGACTATGGTTCGCTTATGCGCATTGGTTTGCAAAGATCCACTTCTGCGCGAGAAATTATCAGGGTGATGACTGACCTCATTGCCGAATATGGCTATGCATCCACAGGCGAGTCCTTCTCTATTTCTGATGCAAAGGAAGCCTGGATCATGGAAATGATCGGAAAGGGTAAACACGAAAAAGGAGCAGTATGGGTAGCACGACTCATTCCAGATGGTTACGTAAGCGGGCATGCGAATCAGGCTCGTATCACCACATTCCCATTTCAAAAAGGCAATGATTGGAACAATCCGCAACAGACAGTTTATCACTCTGCCGACGTCATCAGTTTTGCCAAGAAATATGGCTACTATGAGGGTACTGACGAAACATTCAGCTTTTCAGATGTTTACAACCCCGTCGATTTTGGGGGTGCCCGTTTCTGCGATGCACGCGTTTGGTCTTTCTTCAGAAAAGTCAATAAGGAAATCCGTGATTCTCATGAATATACAAATTATGCTTCAGGACTATTGCGTCGGGGAGCCGTGCTATCCGATGGCGATCCCAATCCAAACGGCTATGTTTCAAACCGCTTGCCGTTGTGGGTAAAACCTGATTCTGCTATTTCCCTGCAGGAGGTAATGGCCGCCATGCGCGACCACTATGAAGACACACCACTCGATATGCGCAGTGATCCAGGAGCAGGGCCCTACAAACTGCCCTACAGATGGCGCCCTATGACCTATTCGGTCGACAGCGTAATCTATCTGAACGAGCGTGCCATCGCTACACAACAGACTGGCTACAGCTTCGTGGCTCAATCACGGTCCTGGCTGCCGGCTCCCATTGGAGGAATATTTTGGTTTGGCGTCGATGATACAGATGGCTGCGTCTATGCTCCTATGTACTGTGGAATAAAACAAATTCCCACGAGTTATGCACTAGGAAACGGTTCAATGATATCATGGTCCGAAACTTCAGCCTACTGGACTTTCAGTCAGGTGAACAACTGGGCATACTCTCGGTACAACGTCATTCACCCTGAAATTGAAAAATACCAGCATGATCTCGAAAGCAGGTTTGTTGTTGAAGTTGCCGATATGGATAAGCAAGCATTTGAGTTGTACAAAAAAAATCCAACCAAAGCGCTGGATTATTTAACCGGGTATTCGGTCAAGACAGGCCAGCAGCTAGTCATGGACTGGAAAACATTCTATCAGTATCTGTTTATGAAGTATATGGATGGAAATGTAAAGCATTCAGAAGGTCATAAGTTGACCGACAATGGAAATGGCAAAAACATTCCAAAGCCACCTATGCAACCAGGATACGGCGAAGACTGGCAGCGGATCATTATTCAAGGGACAGGCGACCGGTTGAAAGTGGTAAATGGCCATTAGCTGATGAAACGGTGAAATAGCGCGGAATTTTAGGCACGCTTTAGAGGATCTATTGACATTGAAAAATAAACCCAACCTACATCCTATGCAGGTTGGGTTTTACTTTCGGAATTGTTCAAAATTATGATTTTGCCACCTGGATATTGAGATTGAGTTTCACCTCATCTGCTACGACTACGCCGCCGGCCTCAGTGACCATATCCCACTTCAATCCGAATTCTTTTCGGTTGATCTTACCGGTTATTTCAAAGCCGGCTTTTGTCTGACCGTAACCATCGACCATGCTGCCTCCATACACCACATCGAGAGCCAGTTCCCTGGTGATATCGCGAATGGTCATTGATCCGTTCAATTTGTAGGTATCGCCAGAGACTTTTTTCAATGTTCCCTCAAAAGTCAGGTGTGGATATTTTTCGGCATTGAAGAAGTCATCACTTTTCAGGTGGGCGTCTCTGTCTGCTACATTGGTATAGATACTATCTGCATCCAGGGAGAAAGAAGCTGCGGCCCCATCAAAGTCTTCCCCTTCTGTTTCAAGGCTTCCGTTGAATGACTTGAATGTTCCTGTTACGGTAGAAATTACGAGATGCTTCACTTTAAATTGTACTTCGCTATGTGTCGGATCTATTTTCCAAAGCGTTTTTGTCAATGTTTCCATATGATTATTTATTTAAGTTTTGTTGTACATACATTAACTGTATATACAATTAAATGTTTTGAAAAAGGTGAGATTTATTTTTGTTCATACTTTCAATTTCGCTTATGCAAAGTGTGCTTTCCTATGGCTGTAGAATTTTGAAAAGACCAATAAACGTACAATCGGTCTACACCACACCAAAATAAAACAAACAAGACTGTCTGTAGGCGGGTAGGATTCGGTCGGTGAGCAGAAAGATACGAAACCCCGACATGGCAATTATTCAATCATTTTTCTGACTGGTATATAGTGGTTGGCGAACCCCGATGCTGAAATTTCGATGGAAGTATTCAACCATTCAAATTTTTATTTATACCATTTATAAAAACCCAAAATCCTTTTTCCAGCGAATTTCGATCAATGTTATATCAGATTTTATCACAGATTACCATTATCCAATTAACCATGAAACCGAATTTATTATTAACCACTTTGACAATGGCTATATTGATTGGTCTTGGAAGTTGCTCTAAGGATGAGGAGGTTGTACCAATTGAAAATCCAACGGAAAATCCTCCTGAATCACCGACATTTTCTATCCGGTTGAAAATAGCTGTGATAGCGGAGCCTGGTCAGGATCTTCCGATTCACAATCTGAAGGCATTCTACAATATTCTCCATGAAGATGGTTCATTGTATAAAGTAGACTCTATAGTGACTCTTACACCGGAGGAAGGTTATTTCGTGTCCCCCCAAATAAAGTTATCGTCGGGAAACTTCAAGGTTGGGAAGCTGTGGCTAATTGAAGAAAATGGTGATGTAGTATATGCCGCTCCGGAATCTTTATCTCTCAAGGCGGTTGAGAATAACTTTTCAGCCCCCTTTTCCTTCACCGTCAGCCAGCAAAACCAGATTACTGAAGTTAGCCTTCAGGTACTTACAGTCCACGAAAGTGACCTGCCATATGAATTTGGTTTAGTTGATGACATGGCTTTTGGCGATCGGCCATATCATGTGCTCACCGTTCAGACGAATGTGCAGGTGGGGCACATCCCTTACAACGATTTGGATCTTCAATTAGAGGCATTGGCGGATACCGAACAGCCGACTCCCTGGAATAGGAGCTTTGAGATTGTAAATGGTCGGGGAATTGTAAAATTGCCAAAAAAATATACCAGTTATGATTTGTTTTTTGAAGTGTGGGGGCAACGGGTTGAAAAAACTCTGACCAGTTCTGATGTTGAAGGTATAGAGGAAGTATTGATGGAAACCAGCCATATAGTGAAGCGGATTAAAAAAACTGAGAACTATATCATGGAACCCCAACTGAAACTGCAGAATATTACAGAGTTCTTTTACGATAATTCAGACAGACTCAGTTCCGCGACTTATTATCATCGTGTACCGGCAACAGGCGAGATGGAAATCAGCATGCATGACGAGTTTACTTATTCAGCAGAGAATCGGATAGAGACGATTGTTCGGTCAAATCCGGATGGTGAATATTTGTATTCACGTCATGATTATTACTATGATGAACAAGGCAGGATTTTAAAAATTGATGAGCCAATGAGTGCGGGACCTATGACAGCAATATTCAATTACAACGATCAGTCAAAATATCTGGAAAGCATTAATTACCAATTTTATTCGGGCCAGTCGATCTGGTTTCCCTTTAAAATCATTAGAGGTAACCTCATCACAGATATAATGAGTAATGGTGACGGCGTTTACGACAAAAATATCAACCCATTTGCACATCAGGGTTATACGGATATTTTCCTGAGAAATATCTCCAAAAACAATATATTGAAACATGAGCCACAAAACGCAGCTAATGGTTTTCCAACCCTTGTAAAGGAAAAGTCAGATTATGTTTATGATGCGGAGGGTTATCCGACAGAAATTATCACCACCTTCAATTCGTATAGTACAGGGGCCTTTGCTTTCAGAGAGAAAAAAGTAATTGAGTATTATTAATCAATCAGGGGGTTCATGGTAAATCCAGATTCGCAGGGACTCCCCCGATCTCAATCAATCACATTTTTCTGACAATATGCTTTACTTCCTGAGACCAGGTTGAGCAGGTAGTTATCCCTTATCAAATTTAGAGTTAATTCCATGGTGGTCGACCCTGCTATTACTGAGGTAATTTTTTAGAGTATGTACTAGGCGGCCTACAATCAGTTCTAAGAAGAAAGGATGAAAGAAGACAGAATTAATCCGAATAAGGCTTAATTTTGTTTGGAGGCCAATTGCTGGCGCCGTTATTTAGCCCCTTAATAACATACTAAACTTATGCTGCGTACATTGTTTGTTTTTGTCCTTCTTCTTGCCATCACTGAACGTAACTTCGCACAGGTTCGTGCCACCACCGAAAGCGGGAATAAAGTTTTACTTTTTGATAATGGTACCTGGAAATACGAGGAGAATGCCACTGTTCAGGCTGAAACAACAGCAGCAGTGGCTGAAGTCGCTGCTGTCGCTGCGATCGCTATTGACACTACACGAATATTTGCCACGGTTCCGGAACAGCTATTCTATTTACCCAGTCCCCGTCTGGTAAAGTATTTTGGCGAATCGGGAGGAAAAATCAGATGTAAAATGAATTGTTCCAACAGCCTTGGTATAGTAAAAGTTCATTTCATGTGGGAGTTCCCGGTTATTGATCCCGAGCGATACTTTGGCTGGTTTGGGGAAGGGACTTTAGTGACTTTTACGATGGAAGGCGGTCAGACGGTGGAGATAGTTATGGGAGATGAAGCAACCTCAAAGAAGATTGATAAACGGAATTATTCCATGATTTCCAATGCGTCTTTGCCGCTTACTCAAACACAGATAAGCGCCTTGTTGGCCCGGCCACTCCGCAAGATGTCGGTGGGATGGAAGAAGAGTGCCGAAGATTATGAAGTGGAGGAGGTCAACCTGTTGATGGAGGCACTACCAACAGTTTTTTAGTTAAAGCTAATCCACGGTTGTAAAGCGAGTATTTAGGAATTCAAGGCCTCAATCAATCACAATTTTCTCGCTATGCGCTTTGCTGCCTGAAACCAGGTTAAGGATGTAAGCGCCACGACTCAGATTAGGGTATATTTCCATGCCGGTGGAATAATTGGATGAAAAGGACTTTTGCCATGTCCAGACTTTTCTTCCGGAAATATCCAGAATTTCCATGAACTGAATCTCCCCGGCATTGCTAATCCGGAAAACTCCATGCGATGGATTTGGCGAAATTAATAATGACTCTGTATGCAAGATAGGAGGGAGTGCAGTGATTATTTCCCTCGTAGAAACTTCGGTCACTGTGTAATCAGACATTTTGGTCCCAACGGCTTTGATCCGGTATTGGTATGTATTCCCGATGACGGTGCTTGAATCCTCGAATGAATTCGTGTTTGCCGGCAATACCGCCAGCCGTTCGAATTGTGGGAAAAACTTATCTGATCGTTCAATGATATAGCCGAGTTCGTCTTCGGTATCCTGCCAGTACACATTGATTTGATTGTCAGATAGTGCCTGTCCGGTAAATGCGCTCACAGGTTCCGGGTTATGCGCTTTGTCAGTAATCCACACATACATCGATTCATTTTTGCCGAAATATTGTTTATCGATGGCTGAGAACACTGCTTTATATGGCTTTTCCCTCACCGCGCCGGCTGTAGGCGAATATTGGATCGTCTTCTGTATCGGGCCGGGATAGTAATTGTAATCCAGTGTTTTGTCCGCGTCAACTAGATGGAGAAAATCTCCATAACTATTGAGTTGTATAGAATCATTTTCCAGATCGGTAACAGTGATGATGGATTCAAAGGTATTTCCGGCAATGATGACCGTGTCTTTTAATCCGGAAAAATTGGGGCTGTGGTTTTCTGTATTTACCAGATCGATGTTAAAGTCAACCATTGTACTGCTCATTTCATACCACACATTATCCTTTTTTCTCCATTCTATAATTCGAAAGTCAAAGCAATACCTGCCGGTCTCTTTTTGAGTATTGAACATCACGGAACACTGATTCCGATCAAAGGCCAGTTGACTGATGTCCTGGTTTTCTGAAAGGTTATGCTGGAATGGTAATCTGTAATCCAAACCGAGTACATTTTTGTCCTGTTTCGGGACAGCATATTCAAACGACACGGAATCACCCTCCGGATCCTTGATGGAAAAATCCTGCTTATACATTCCGCTTGCAACGCTGGACATGTACAATGGAAAATTTTCAATTCGCGGTGTATTGTTGCAGCCTAAATATGAATCTATAACAAAGCGCGTTTCAGTGTATAATGGTGTATTAACTGAATTTCTTATGTTTTCAATGTTTGATATTCGATTAAAAATGCGAAACGAAACAAGGTATTATCCAGCACCAGGGTAGGCATGTTTCACCGTATGGGTGTAAATGAAACAATCATTGATGATTGTATCTGGTTTAGAATGATGATTAAAAGTTTCGATAATACCATCGCCAAAATTTATTTCGGCAGGTGGTCCTAAATTACTACCGCCATAAAGGGTGTAATATACTTGGATGGTATATTCCAGACATGATTCTTTTTTAATACTGAGATAAGAGAAGTTTGAATTGCTGTATACAGAATTGGGCAGTAGGAAGACCAATAAGCTAAGATATCGCATGGGCGTAAAGTAAAAAGTGTGTAGTCAGAATTATCAACGTGAAAAGTCCAACGTTCTTTTACTCTTATAAATTTATTTGTCTTTAGGTTCTGAACGAATAGATTTGTAGTAAATCTTTAAACACCACGCAGATGATTTTTTCAGACAAAACCAAGAAGCTCTTCCTTCTTTTATCCTTTCTGATTGTACTCATATCCATGCCTCTCCGGGCGGAGGTTACGCTGCCAAAAGTATTCACAAGTAACATGGTCCTGCAGCGCGATATTCCCATAAAACTCTGGGGCAAGGCCGATCCACGGGAGAAAATATCGATTTGGTTCCATGGGGATTCGGTGATTATGAAAGCGGATAAAAAGGGCAACTGGCAGACGCAACTTCCAGCCTATCCTGCCGGTGGTCCGTTTGAACTTGTCATTAAAGGGAAAAATGAAATCGTCCTTTCAAATATACTTCTTGGTGATGTGTGGGTATGCTCAGGCCAGTCAAACATGGAGTGGCCACTACAGGCTGTCAACAATGCGGAAGAAGAAATAAAAAATGCCGCTTATCCACGGATACGGCTCTTTACGATTGAGAAAAAAACCAGCACCATACCGTTGGAGGATTGCCAGTCGAATGGCTGGCAGATTTGCTCTCCGGAAACCGCAGCTGCTTTTTCCGCCGTCGGTTATTTTTTCGGCAGAAAGCTGAATGACGATCTCGACATTCCGATTGGACTTATCAATACATCCTGGGGCGGCACCAATGCTGAAACGTGGACCAGCGCACCGGCCATTGAACAGTTACCGGGATTTGAAGGTATAGGCGCCGAACTGGCAACCTTTAATGAGGAAGCTATGATCGCAGCACAACGTGAGAAAGTAGAATCACTGACGGGGCCGTTGCCAAACACTGACCTTGGCATGCAAGGTGAAAAGGCTCTGTGGGCATCACCTGACGTGGATTTCAAGTCATGGAAAAGCATGGAACTACCGCAACTCTGGGAAACAACCGGTCTGGAAGGACTGGATGGCATTGTTTGGTTCGAAAAGGAATTTGCACTTGATCAAACTGACCTTGGCGAGGATTTAGTGATCAACCTTGGCCCGATCGATGATTCGGATATCACCTGGTTCAATGGCGTTGAAATTGGCCGTACAGTTCAGCAATACAATGAAGCCAGGGTTTATAAAGTAAAAAAGGAACTCCTGAAACAGGGCAGAAATGTCCTCGTAGTCAGGGTAGAAGATACCGGTGGTGGCGGTGGAATTTACGGGACAGCGGAAGATATGTTTGCAAAGATTGGGACGAAAAAAATCAATCTTGCAGGTTCGTGGCAGTATAAAATTGGCAGGGGGGACTTTACCATGACCATTAGCCCCAACAGTATGCCGTCGTTGTTGTACAATGGGATGATCCACCCGATTATCAAATATGGTATCAAAGGAGCAATCTGGTACCAGGGCGAATCCAATGCCGGCAGGGCTTATCAGTACCGCTCGCTTTTTCCGGCTATGATCACGGACTGGCGCCAACAATGGAATATTGGCGATTTCCCGTTCTTCTTTGTTCAGTTGGCCAATTTCATGCAGCCAAAACCCCAGCCCGGTGAAAGCGAGTGGGCCGAACTCCGCGAGGCTCAGACGATGACCCTTTCTCTTCCAAATACAGGTATGGCTACAATTATCGATATTGGTGAGGCAAACGACATCCACCCGCGAAACAAACAGGATGTAGGAAGACGCCTCGCTATCAGCGCGCTGAAAGTAGCTTACAACAAGGATGTGGTGCCCTCAGGACCGATGTACAAAGGGCTCCAAATTGATGGAAAAAAAGCAATTATTTCATTCGATCACGTTGGTTCAGGGTTTTATCTGAAGGATAAATATGGCTATATCAATGGATTTTCCATTGCCGGTTCTGATAAGGTGTTTCATTGGGCGAAAGCCGAAATTTCGGGCGACAAAGTCATCGTTTGGAGTGAAAATGTTGAGGCGCCTGTTGCGGTGCGTTATGGCTGGGCTGATAATCCAGACGATCTGAACTTGTATAATATGGAAGGCTTACCGGCGGTTCCGTTCCGAACAGACGACTGGCCGGGAATAACCATCGACAAAAAATACAGGTAAAACCCTTTAAAAAACGCGCTGTAAAGTAGACAGCCTAAGACCGCCGGTTGATGCTGGTTCGTGGTGTTTTTTCCTGACAGGCGAGCAATGTGATTATTATATTATCCGATTGTTGTGCCATTATTATCCGATTGTTTGTTTTTTTATTACACACTCAATACCAACATCCCCTGCATCGCAATTTTCATTGTGCCTTAGACTTTTTAAATTCTATCCTACCGGGAATGGTGCGCATGCTAAATCATACCCGGCGCATTTAAACTCAGATATTATTAACTGATCCATACAAATGGATTGCCGGTTGGCAAAGCGGATCAAGTGATGGAGAGGTTTTAAAAGGGCACTTATTACATGCATACTTATTCGTTGAAATATTTACTGATTTTCATCACCGTTCTCCTGCTGAGGAGTTATGCTGTCGCTCAGGTCCATTTATCGACCTATATCGACGGTGGGAAAATCAATATTTCTGACGAGGGTTTGATGAAGACATCGTTTTTGGCCACGTACCGGATGAATAAACTGTCCATTTCGTCCGGAGGTCAATTAGAACTGACAGGGCCTTCGCCGAACACCCTCACCGGTCTCTACCTGAAGGGCGGATATGGAGTTACGATAAAAAATTTCCCTTTTGAAGTCCATGGAATATTTCTGTTGAATCCGTATTCCGAAATAATTCACGAATGGAATATCGGCTTGCTGGCCAATGTGGAAAAGCCGCATTTCACTTGGAAACTGGGCGCCGGGGTCAGGAAGTATTACATTACCGGGGATGCGCAAGATGAGTATGACATCAACGATGTATCTGGTCTTTATGAAAAGTGGAATGTGTTATACGAAGCTACGTATACGCTAAAGCCAAGAGGTCATATTTGGAATACCGGAATTTCCATTACTAATCTGGATTATTTTCTCATCAATCAAGAGACGAATCCGATGGTTAATATCCATGGCTCGTGGAATATCTCAACTCCGATCACCATTTATGCTGAGGGTTGGTATAAATCTGCCGGCACGTTTAATATCAGCGCAAACAGTTTTGGGTATTTCTTTAGAACTGGTCTTATATGGAAATTATCATGAAAAAGGCAGGTTTTGTTTTTATGATAATGTTAAGTCTCACTGCTTGTGAAAAGTTTGAAATTCGCGGTTTCGTAACGGCTTATGAACAAGTGAATGAGCGATTTGACCAATCCATGGATTGGAACGCTGAGCATCCTTATCGGGAAATTGTGGTTGATGAAGATGATTATAGCATTTTTTCCATGGGTGACAGCCACGTCGGTAGTACAAGGAACCTTGATATTTTTTTCAATGAGTGTATAAGTGCAGGCGCCGCAGCAGTTGTTTTTGCGGGTGACTTCACCACCGGACATACTGAGGATTATGATTTGTTTTATTCCCATCTGCCTGATCATGAAGTTTTACCTTATTTCGCCATCGTAGGTAACCATGACCTTTATTTCGATGGGTGGAAGAAGTTTCAGCAGCTCTTTGGCACTTCCAGTTACATGTTTACTGTAAAAACTCCAGCAGCAACAGATTTATTCATTTGCCTTGATTCCGGCAGCGGAACGCTGGGCAGCGCGCAGATTCAGTGGCTAAAAAATCTGTTAAAGGAAGAACGCCAGGCATATCGAAATTGCATTTTATTTACGCACAACAACCTGTTCCGGATAAGGCGTACATTCAGCACAAATCCATTTGTGGAAGAGATCAGGGAACTTGCTGATGTATGTGTGAGGTATGAAATCGATATGGTAATCACCGGGCACGACCATCAGCGAAATGTAGTGACTTTTGGAAATACTGTCCATGTAACAATGGATGCACTCGAGGACATCAATAAAGACCCAACCTATCTGAAACTGAATATAAATCAGGGACAGTTATTGTATCAGTTTAGCTCTGTTCAATAAATTCCGGCTAAGTCTGCCTAGTAAGCCCGGACTAATTTCCCTTCCATGTAGTTGATGAACGCCCGGTTTACCACGCGGTTTCCCCCAGGTGTGGGATAATTGCCGGTGAAGTACCAATCGCCCAAATGATTTGGACAGGCTTTATGGAGATTTTCTACAGTTTGATATACAATTTGAACTTCCGCCTTGAGGTGTTTAGGTGTCACGATGCGGGCGATCATGTCGGAGATTTCATCATAGGTAAACGGATCATAAATGCCTTTGACATAATTTGGCACATCCAATTGGCCAAGGCTTGCGACGCATTTATTGTAAATCTCATCGAGGAGGCTTTCCATTCCACGCTCCTTGATGAGGGCAATCGCTGCGCGGAAGGCGATGAAATCTTTTATTTTCGACATATCGATGCCATAGCAATCTGGGAACCTGATTTGCGGCGCAGAGGATACGATAATAATTTTTTTCGGATGTATTTTGTCCAGGAGCGACAGAATACTTCGTTCCAGTGTAGTGCCCCGAACAATAGAATCATCAATAATGACGATGGAGTCGCGATCCTTTTTTATGACTTCATATGTGATGTCATACACGTGGCCCACGAGGTCATCGCGATGGATGTCATCGGTAATGAAAGTGCGCAGCTTGGCGTCTTTGGTAATGATCTTTTCCACCCGCGGCCTGAAATCCAACAATTCTTCAATGTTCTCAAGGGTTGGTTTTCCATCAATCAGTATGTCTTTCCTTCGTTTGCTGAGATAGTTTTCAAGGGCTTCGATGAGACCAAGAAAGGAAGACTCAGCGGTATTTGGAATGTAGGAGAATACGGCATTTTTTACGTCAAAATTGATGGACCTGAGGATTTGTGGTACGAGCAACCTGCCGAGGTCTTTACGTTCCCTGTAAATATCGGGATCAGTGCCTCGAGAGAAATAGATACGCTCGAAACTGCAGGATTTTTTCTCGACAGGGTCCACGATTTTCTCTTCTGTCACATCACCTTTTTTGTTCACAATGAGTGCATACCCGGGTTTGACCTCTTTTATATCCTCAAAATTTACATTGAAGGCGGTCTTGATGGGTGGTTTCTCTGAAGTAACTACCACCACTTCATCATCCACATAATAGTACGCCGGCCGTATTCCTGCCGGATCGCGTGTAATAAAGGAAGCGCCGTGGCCAGTGACGCCTGCCATGGCATAGCCGCCGTCAAAATCTTTGCATGCGCGGCGCAATACGTTGGCGAGGTCGAGTTCGTCTTCAATGATCCCCGTAATCTCTTGGTTGGAGTACTGGGTTTTATATTTATTGAAAAGTTCCTGGTTTTCCAGATCGAGGAAGTGCCCTATTTTTTCCATAACGGTGACCGTGTCGACTTTGTCTTTAGGGTGCTGCCCGAGCTTAAGAAGCTTATCGAACAGTTCTTCCACGTTGGTCATGTTGAAATTGCCGGCTACTGCGAGGTTTCGGCTCCGCCAGTTGTTTTGCCGCAGCATCGGATGCGTACTTTCTATGCTGTTTTCGCCATGCGTGCCGTATCGCAGATGACCCAGCCACACCGTTCCGGTAAATGCAATATTGTGTTTCAGCCAGGTAGCATTGTTGAATTTATCAGGGTCGTTTTTTTTGGCGGTTTTAAACTTCTTATTGATTTTCTTGAAGATTTCAATGATTGGTTGAGGGTCGATGGATCGATACCGGCTTATATAACGGACACCGGGTGTCACATCGATTTTGATATTAACTACACCCGCGCCATCCTGCCCGCGATTGTGCTGTTTTTCCATGAGCAGGTAAAGCTTGTTGGCAGCATATGCGGGTGAGCCATATTTATCAAGATAGTATTGGAGAGGCTTGCGAAGGCGTATAAATGCAATGCCGCATTCATGCTTTATGATATCACTCATAGATGGTCTTCAAAGTGCAAAGCTAATCCATTTACGGTGATGATACAACTTGATTTTTGGATGGATTTTGCAATCACCGATTATGTTGGATCCAAAATGGTCAAAAATCCATACCGAAATTGACAGAAGAAGGTTTTTTGATTTAGCGAAATTCTAAGATGGTAATTCAAAAAGAGGCATCGGTCCCTCCTCGATGGCTGGTAAAATTGCCCTGGCGGACTCACCGTACGCCTCCAAAAATGCATTCAGTTCTTTTACCGAGGTGTCATAATGAATGCGGTGAATCAGCACAAAACTATTTTTTTCATTGATATCATTAATTAATTCTTCCATAAGAGGAATATCCTGATATCGGGGATGGTTACGGGCGAACAGGATAACATTATCGGTAACAGCCCAAGTGGCGCTGTCGTATGAGTCGATAAGTGCTGAAGATTGCATGCTTTTCTGATCATAGCGCATGGCATTGAGTAGATCAATCTGACCATTTAATACTGCGAATTTTTCCTTATCATAATTGTTCGTGTAGCTCACTTCCAGTAGTAGCCGCTTCATAAGCATGTGTTTTTCGTCATCATCAGCAATCATCACGTTCCATGTTGCATTCACACTATCGAGCAAAGCGGTGTATTTAATTTTAAGTGAATCGGTTGATTCGGAAGTCGGCGTGTCTGATTTCTTTTTACATCCGGCGGTGAAGCCAAGGATGATAATTGCCGTTACAATCAGTTTGTATATTTTCATGGAAAAGGTATTTCAAAAGTTACGGTGAATCAGCTAGTTATTAGGAATCTAATGCCTCATTTATATTTTTGCATAAATATAGCTACAACCATGGCATAATGGACAAACAATTAAATGGAAAAGAGTACTTGAGGAATCTGGTAAGTATCTCCTATGTGAGCATAGGAGGGCCCCTTTTGGTGTTCGTTTGGATATATCTGGAGGTGCTTTCGGATCGACTGGAACCGGCGATTCAGGGAAATTATCATCCCTACGTACTGGGTGTGGTAATATTATTGTCGTTGCTGTTGGGCATGTATAGCTACGAAAAAGGGAAAAAATTTCTGACTGAAGCCAGGTCTTCTGATACATTGGTGGGTAAACTTTCGGCGTATAAAAAAAAGGTCAGTCTTCAACACGCCATGTATGGTGTGATTTCGGGGCTCATTGCAATTGGATTTTATTTCACCGGATATGCACCGTTCGAGTTTTTATTTTTCATCATGATTTTTCTGGTTTCGATTCATCAGCCCAATGCCAATCGGACAGTTCGGGATCTCGGGTTGAAGAATATAGAAAAAGACGTTTTAACAAGGGGGTTGGATTTTTAACATAATTTATCGCTATGCGAAATTTAGTATTGGTAATGGGATGCTTTCTGGCAGTATCCTGTATGCAGGAAAAGAAGCAGGAGACTCCAGTAATCGTTATGGAAAAGCCAATGGATTTGAAGGAAGAGGCATTAAAAATCAGCCACGAAGTCATATTGGTTGACGGCCACGTTGATCTGCCGTACAGGCTGCGATCAAAGCCGGAAGATGTATCTGTTCAAACTACTGGCGGTCATTTTGATTATGTTCGGGCGAAAGAGGGAGGTCTGGATGCCCCGTTTATGTCGATCTACATCCCGGCGGAAAGAGAAATGAATGGCGCCATGGCACTGGCTAACCAACTCATTGCATCCGTTGAGAAATTGGTCGCCGATCATCCTGATAAATTCGCACTCGCGTTTACTCCGTCTGACATCCAGAATAACTTTTCCAAAGGCCTCATTTCTCTTCCGATGGGTGTGGAAAATGGAGCGCCGGTGGAAGGCAAACTGGAAAACCTGGACATACTGTACAATAAAGGCATCCGATATATCACGCTCACCCATTCCAAGGATAATCATATCTGCGACTCATCTTATGATCAAAAATATACCCAAGGTGGACTCAGTCCATTTGGCTATAAGGTAGTAGAGCGGATGAATGAACTCGGGATGATGATCGATGTGGCCCATGTAACAGACAGTACTATTGCCCAGGTCCTCAGGATTTCAAAGGCTCCGGTGATCGCCTCGCATTCATCCTGTCGTCATTTTACTCCGGGATTTGAACGCAATCTGTCTGATGAATTGATCAAGGGGATTGCTGAGCGAAATGGAATTGTAATGATAAATTTCGGATCAGCGTTCATTACTGCCAATGGAAATAGAGAACTGAATAAAGTTTTTTCAATGATCAATAACGGAGCCGATGAAAATGATCCCGTTATTAAGTCAAAAATAGATTCTCTAAGAAATCAGCCGGAACTCATGGGAAATATAGCACTCGTAGCCGATCATATTGATTATGTAGTAAAGATAGCTGGAATTGATCATGTCGGACTAGGATCTGATTTCGATGGCGTGGATCACTTGCCGGTAGGATTGGAGGATGTTTCCAAATATCCGAACCTGATTCAGGAGCTTTTAGTACGTGGATATACCAGGGAGGATATTGAAAAAATTTGTAGCGGTAATTTATTCCGGGTTTGGAATGAAGTGATCACTAGTGCAGGTAAAAAACCTGCTAGTTAAAAGACATTGGTTGTACTTCTGATTACTCTTCCTTGTCCCTGTTTTTTTCCCTGAGGTATACCTTCATTGTTTCCTCGGCAATAACCAGCTCCTCATTGGTGGGGACCACTAATACGGCCACTTTTGATTCCGGTTTACTAAGAATGGCTTCCTTGGCTCGGAGTCCCTTATTTTTTTCAGAGTCAAATTCCAATCCTAGAAAGCCAAACTTTTTGCAAACAGATTCCCGTAAGCGATCAGCATTCTCTCCTATTCCCCCGGTAAATACGATCATATCAACACCACCCATGGCTGCGGTATATGAACCGATATATTTGATGATTCGATAATCATACATTTCCAGCGCCAGGCGAGCCCTGTTATTTCCGTCTTCAGCTGCGCGCTCCACCTCGCGCATATCCGATGATACTCCACTGATTCCCAGAATGCCTGAGTGTTTGTTGATGAGTGTATTAGCTTCTTTAACACCCAGTTCTTCCTTATCCATGATATACGTCAGAACGCCAAGGTCCAGATCCCCGCTTCGTGTTCCCATGATCATTCCTTCAACCGGCGTAAGACCCATGGATGTGTCTACCGATTTGCCATGACTGATGGCTGTGATCGATGCGCCGTTTCCGAGATGACAGGTTATTATTTTTTGAGTGTGAAAATCGACGCCAGTAATTTCGCAAGCCCTGCGCGACACATACAGATGGCTGGTACCATGAAATCCATACCTTCTCAGTCCATACTTCTTATATAGTGAATAGGGGATGGCGTACATATAGGCGAACTTTGGCATCGTTTGGTGAAACGCCGTGTCAAATACTGCTATCTGCGGTGTGGTGGGCAAAAGTTCATTTATGGCATAAATACCCTTGAGATTTGGGGGATTGTGCAATGGTGCCAACGAAGCACATTCTTCAATTCGCTGAATAACCTGGTCATTTATCAATACACTACCTTGAAACGCCTCGCCTCCATGAACTACCCTATGGCCAACTGCGTCGATTTCTTCCAGGGAACCTACCGAACCGTGTTTTTCGCTGACCAACACCCCAAGCACATATTCAATACCCGTCTGATGCTCTAGTATTTCGCCCTCCAGTTTTACTTCGTCACCATCACTACGCTTGTTTTGAAGGTAGGAATCAGACATGCCGATCTTATCGACCGAACCTTTAGCAAGCACCACCTTATTATCAACATCGAATAGCTGATATTTTATCGAGGAGCTTCCCGCATTGAGAACAAGAACTTTCATGGATTTTTGCTATTAGGTTACTCTTTTTTATCGATAATTTTTTTGCCTTCGTTGTTATAGCGATAGAACCCCTTCTGGGTTTCGCGTCCGAGATGGTTGGCTCGCACCATTTTCTTGAGTAATGGCGAAGCTTTGTATTTCTGATCACCAAACTCCCGGTATAGGTTGTCCAGCCAGCGCACGATCGTGTCGAGACCGATTTTGTCCGCGATTTCAAAGGGGCCCAATGGAAAGCCAAAGCCCATCTTCATGGTATCGTCGATGTCTTCCAGTTTGCCCACACCCTCCATAAGGATTTCACAAGCCTCATTGATAAGCGGCGCAATAAGGCGGGTGCTGATGACGCCAGGAGATTCTATAACAGGAACCACCTTTTTCTCAAACATATTGGCGAACTGACATACCTTTTCATAGGTCGAATCAGAGGTGTGAAGGCCCCGGGCTATTTCTACAACTTCCGTTTTATCTGCCGGAGACAGAAAGTGAAGACTCACGCATCGGTCGGGATATTCCAGCTCACTGGACATTTCGGTGATTACCAGTGTGGTACTATTTGTGGCAATGATGGCATCAGTTGCTATATATTTTTCGATCTCGCGGAATATGCGTTTACGAAGTTCCACGCTGCTCTCTCTGGATCGGGACTTTACAGCCTCGATCACGATGTCGGAGCCCTCCAGGTCTTCATAGTTCATGCTACCCTTGATTTTGGACATGATGCTTCGCTTTTCAGAGAATGTCATCCCCCATCGCTCGATCATGTGATCGAGATCGCTGGAAATGCTGGCCATAGCCTGTTCGATTTTTTCTTCGGAGATTTCCACGAAGATCACATCAAGTCCATGTGAACTGAGCATCCGTGTGATTTCCTGTCCAAGGATCCCACAGCCGACAATACCTACTTTAGTAAATTCGTACCTGTTTTTTCTGATCGTTGGTTTATCGCGACGTTTAATCGCATATCCCTCAATTGGTTCAACTGAATAGCCCATTGGTTTTTAATTATTTTTTTGATGCCTGGTTTGACGTGATGGCGATCATGTTTACAATATCATCTACCGAACACCCCCTGGAAAGGTCATTGATAGGCGCTGCCATGCCTTGAAGTATCGGACCTACAGCCTCTGCCTTTGCAAGTCGCTGAACAAGTTTGTAAGCGATATTCCCGGATTCGAGATTGGGGAATACTAAAACATTCGCATTCCCGGCAATGACGCTGCCCGGTGCTTTTGATTTTCCAATCGCTGGAATTATTGCAGCATCCGCCTGGAGTTCACCATCGATTTGCAGGGAGGGTTCCATTTCACGGGCTATTGCCGTTGCTTCCACCACTTTATCGACGAGCGCATGTTGGGCGCTGCCTTTTGTGGAGAAACTAAGCATGGCCACGCGCGGTTCGGTTTTGGCAATGGCTCTTGCAGTTTGTGCAGTGGCGATAGCTATTTCTGCCAGTTCACGAGCTGAGGGGTCGGGATGCACAGCACAATCAGCAAAGATCAAAATGCCATTATCGCCAAACGATTTGTCGGCAACGATCATGATAAATGCCCCCGATACCACGCTGATTCCCGGACGGGTTTTTACGTACTGAAATGCCGGCCTCAGTACATCGCCGGTAGCGTTTATTGCTCCGGCAACTTCACCGTCGGCATCGCCGCTTTTTATCATCATTACCCCAAGGTATAATGGGTCTTTAAGCAATTTTTTAGCATCATCCACCGTCATTCCCTTATGTTTGCGGAGTTCATACATCAGCTCAGCATATTGGGTTTCTTTGGAGAAATTATAGGGATCAATAACCGACGCCTTGTCGAGGTGCTTTAGCTCAAGCGATTTGGCTTTTGCATATAATTCAGTAGGATTTCCTATGAGTATTAAATCCGCCAAGCCGTCCGACAGAGCGATATCAGCGGCTTTTAGGGTTCGATCCTCCAGGCCTTCCGGTAAAACAATTCGCCGGCGCTGTTTTTTTGCATTTTCCTTGAGAGAGCTTAATAAGTCCATAAAAATTGTTTTAGTTCATTACTAAAAATGGCTAATAAAAAATGGTCGGGTTTATACTGGTCCGTAAAGAAATAATTTCGAACAATTAGTTCCTCGCCGGTATCATTTATGCAAAAATAGTAATAAGACCGGAATAAATCAGGTTATCCACTTCTATCGTAACTCTTTAATTCTCAATTATCTTACATGAGGAAAATCAATATAGGTTTTAGGTATTGCCGATTGGTCTTCCTTCATTCACCCAAATTGAATTCGGGCATTTAGGAGAATAATGGTATTTTGTCTATTTTTAAGAATGCCCAAGCTGCTATGGATTTTTTCCAACAAATAAAAACCTCCATTTTTTCTTACTGGCGGACCTTCCGGTTTATAGAAGCTCACAATTTATGGCGGTTGCTGATTCTACCGGCTATCATTAACCTCATCATTGCGATCGTGATCATCATATTGGCAATAAAACTCTCCAGAAATATTGTTGAGGGAATGATGAACAATTTTCGCTTTGCCGAGGACGATCAGGAATTGCATTCTCTTTATCGCGGATTCCTGATGGTGGTGATACGGACAGGGGTATTTTTCTTCTTCTTAAAAGTATTCAGGTACCTCACTTTATTGCTTTTATCACCGGTATTCGTTACGGTCACTGCAAGAGTCCAGACAATTGCCTGTGGCCACGCCGACCAAACGACAGCCCTGAGTTATCTGAAAAGTTGCTTTCGAGGTACCCGAATCGCACTGAAAAATTTTATCATCGAAGTTATTTTATCCACGCTTATACTAAGTGTTTCTTTTATAGCAGCATGGATTGCGCCAGTGGCACCGCTGGCTGTACTCTTTATCGAGAGTTATTTCATGGGGTACGCCTTTGCCGACTATCGCAATAGTCACCATCATCTCACACCACGCGAGAGCCATCAGGTTATCAATAGTTATCCCGGACTCATTATCGGCAATGGATTATGCTTTAATCTGTTTATACTAATACCCGTTATCGGTATTTTGTTTGCACCGGTATTTGCGCTCACTGCCTCAGGTCTGGCGATAAATCTTGTTGAAAAACGCAAAAGCATCTTATGCAATTCACCTCAGCAAGCCCATACGACGGAACCGTAACAGGGCAATACATCGGGCATTCCGCAGACGAAGTTGCGCGAAGAATCCAGGCAACGCAATCGACCTTTGGATATTGGAAGCAAACTGATTTGGGCACCAGGGCCATCCTGATGCGCAAAGCAGCCACGGAATTAATATCCAACAAAAAAAAATATAGCGAATCCATAACCATGGAAATGGGAAAGGTGATTCGGGAATCGGTTGCCGAAATCGAAAAATGCGCCCGCGTTTGCGAGTATTATGCGGATAATGCAGCCCGGTTTCTCGCCGATGAACAGCTTCCTGTTCACCAGGGAACCGCCTGGCTCAAATATCAGCCGCTGGGTGTTGTACTTGCCGTAATGCCGTGGAATTTTCCCTTCTGGCAGGTATTTCGATTTGCTGCACCAGCCCTTATGGCCGGAAATACCTGTCTGCTGAAACACGCTTCCAACGTGCCGCGTTGCGCACTTTATATCGCAGAAGTTTTTCGAAATGCGGGCTTCCCGGAATATGCATTCACGACCTTGCTCATTGGCTCTGACGAGGTCGCCGGTGTGATAGCCGATGCAAGGGTGGCGGCTGTCACGCTCACTGGCAGCGAACCAGCTGGAAGTAATATAGCATCTATTGCGGGGAAATATATTAAAAAGTCAGTACTCGAACTTGGCGGCAGCGATCCGTTTATTGTATTGGCGGATGCTGACATTACTACAACTGCGGCAGTTGCGGTAAAAGCACGCATGCTCAATTGCGGGCAGAGTTGTATAGCAGCCAAACGCTTCATTATACAAAAGCCGGTGGCAAAGGAATTTACGGAACTTTTCACTGCGGGACTTCAAAATCTTAAGCATGGAGATCCTATGCTTGCTGACAGTGATTACAGTACACTGGCCAGACGGGATCTGGCGGAAGAAGTATTCCAACAGGTTAAGAAAAGTGTTGATCTCGGAGCCCGTGTGCTTTACGGGGAATTGCTTGAGAAAATTTCCGGGTCATCTTTTCCGCCCATGATTCTTACAGATTTAAAACCCGGTATGCCAGCCCACGACGAGGAAGTATTTGGGCCGGTAGCGTGTTTTTACTTTGTGGAAAATGTGGAAGAAGCCATCGCAGTGGCCAATGATAGTCGTTATGGCCTCGGTGCTTCTGTCTGGACAAATAATCACGAAAAAGCCATTCTCATTTCAAATGCGCTCGAATGCGGTGCCGTTTATGTGAATCAAATGATGTTTTCTGACCCGGCTGTGCCGTTTGGCGGTATTAAGAAATCCGGATTTGGCAGGGAATTATCTGCTGTGGGAATCCACGAGTTTACTAATCAAAAGACGGTGTGGGTAAAGTAAACAGGGGGTGACTTTTTTGGTCGATTTCCCCGAATGTTTATTAAAGCAGTGCTCAAATCACATAATTATACTAAAGCAAAAACTAACCGGATGCGAAGCCTTCTAAACATTTTGATCTTTAATCCTAAAACCAACATGCGACTAATACTTGTAGCTACCGTATTGAGTATTTTCACCCAGGCGCTAAGTCAAACCACCAACTATCGCGTGGATAATTTCCCCGACCTCAACAAACCGGCACGGCTCGAATGGCTGAAGGATGCCGGCTTCGGCATGTTCATTCACTTCAGTTTTGATAGCCAGCTTGGCATAGTGATCAGTCATTCCATGGTTGGAGCCTCGGCTGATTATCTGGACAGATTTATTAACGAATTGCCAAAGACCTTTAATCCAAAGGATTTTTCAGCGGATGATCTGGCTGGTTTGGCGAAACTCACCGGGATGAAATACATGGTGCTGACCACAAAGCATCATTCCGGTTACTGTCTTTGGGACACCAAAACGACGGATTTCAATATCATGAAATCGGCCTATGCCAAAGATTTGGTGAAGGAATATGTGGATGCATGCCGAAAGCATGGACTTGGGGTGGGGTTGTATTTTTCGCCCGAGGACTTTCATTTTCTCAATGAGAACGGACAGCTAATCACCAGAGACCTCTCAACTCCGATTCCCGATGGGGTAATGTCGAAATACCTGAGCCATACAGAAAAGCAACTCATGGAATTGATGAGCAATTACGGAAAGATTGACGTGATATTCTTTGACGGCGGCGAAGGGGAATTGCAGGAAAAAGCCAAGGAAGTGGTATGGCGCATCCAGCCGGATATTCTTGTGACTCGTGGCGCTATAAGTACGCCCGAACAGTTTATCCCGGGCATCGCAAGTGAGGAGCCCTGGGAGGCCTGCGTCACTATGGGAACACAGTGGCAATACAAGCCGACCAATGAGCGCTATAAATCGGGCGGCAGGCTCATTGAAATACTCATTGAAAGCAGAGCGAAAGGGGGGACACTCCTGCTGAATGTTGGCCCAAAACCCAATGGCGAATTGCCCATAGAGCAGGAGGAACGTTTGCGCGAAGTAGCGGCATGGACATTTATCAATCAGGAATCGGTATATAATGTCCGACCGTGGATTATTGCCAACGAGGAGAATATTTGGTTTTCGTCGTCGAAAGATCGAAAAACTGTCTATGCCTATCTGACCGGAATTCCTGATTGGCCGCGTGGGCAACGTAAGGAATTTGTGATAAAATCGGTTGCTGTTACGCCCGAAACAAAAATAAGTGTACTCGGACAATCCGACGAGGTTGTGGAGTATCAAGCCGCTGTGGATGCGACATCCAGGTTTCAGCAGCAGGATGATGGTCTTCATATCTCAGTCGTTAGGGCACAGCGGATTTATAATGATCATAAGTGGCCAAATCCCATTGTAGTGAAACTCGAAAATGTTATACCCGCGCTCGATCCTCCGGTTGTCAGGACAATTGGCATGGAATTCAGGAAGGAAGCAGTTTGGCTCAAGGGTGAGCTGGCTAAACTGGCACCCGGTGATCGGGTTGAGGCAGGATTCATGTACAGGCCTTATGCCGGATTTGCCGAATACCTCACAGCCGGTGAGTGGACTTATTCTCCACTTAAGCCCATGCAGAAGCAAGGCGTCTTTGAGCTGGAAATTAATGGATTAAAGTCAGGCCAGGAATATGAATACCGTGCCGTAGTGAAGCATCCAAAATTGGAAATTAAAGGCGAAATACTGCGATTTAAAATGCCTTAAAGAGTTTTCTTGGAATTTTGGTGCTTTTTGGTGCAACTGTCTGGACAAAAAGCCATTTGCGGGAATCCGGGATTTACCAATCAAAAGACGGTGTGGGTGAAGTAGACACAGGTTGTCTTTATGTGCTTTGGTAGCAGGCCCTAATTTAAGATTTCCGAAGCGTAGATGCGACGATAAATACTCGACATTTGCATATGGTTTTAAGCATCTTGAAATTTAAATTCCATTTTCTTTAGTTCTAAAACATACTTTTCCATAATGGAGTCGTTTTCAATTTCATTTCTATCATACTTATCGAAATAGTCTAATCCGCGGATTTTGTAAAATCTTGCCCTGCCTCGGCTGCGTTTCTCCAAAAATTCTTCATAACTTTTTACTGCATAATGATTTACGCGGATTTGTCCGGAAACCGGCGGGCGGGTCCAAAATGACCTCTTTATCCTGTTTCCGTCTGCATCAACAAATTTACCGAATAATACCGGTCTATGTGCTGAAAAGAATGTCACTATCCGTCTTGGATTTGCAATCGTTTTTACATGGTGGTTTAGCTGTTCCTCCGGCAGCGAATCGTTGCGGAACCGCTCTATTACGAACCCGTTTGTACGTGTTTTTGCACCCCGACTGCCATAAACGACCCAGTTAATTTGGACACCTGAAAATTTGCCTAAACTCTGTAGGTAATCTGGTATCGTTTTATGTTTTAACGGAACAATAAATTCATCAATATCAATAAATGCAATGTACTTGGCATCGTACTTATGCTTTCTAACACAGTACCTGTATGCTTTTAGCTGCATTTTTATTCCGGGCAAGAAAGTGTATTCCACTCACCCTTTATCAACATACGGCTGTAATATATTTTGCGTGTCATCCGTACTTTCATTATCATAGATGTAGAACTTTTCCACGCCCAGCATTTTGTGGTACTCAATCCATTCCTGCAAATACCAGCCTTCGTTCTTTGTAATCGCACACATCGCTAAGTATGCCGACTGTTTTTTTCTATTCTTTTGAACCACATGTTTTCTTGATATCCATCGCTTTTTGTGGCCAGCCTCCGGCTGATAAATGTTCCGAAGGATCACTGCAAACAATTTATAAAATATTGAAGTCTCTGGCTACGTTTTCTTCATTCCATTTTCTCCTGATCATACATAGGAACAGAGTTGCTGCTTTTCATTTATAGTATGAAGACTGTAAGTCTCCAAACAGCGGGGGGAGTCTGAAGAATTTTAAAAAGAACTTGTCAAAGTCTTTAAAATTGAAAGTGAAATACTTAAATTCGAGTACTATTTTTAATCTACTAACTAAATAGACAATGAAGACTATATTATTTTTCTCGATGCTTCTTTTTTTAATTAATCAGGGAGAAGCGACAAAACCAATTCCCAAGAAATATGCAGAATTAAAAAACATCTGCACTATGGATTCAAAACATGTGGGATACATCACTTATAAAAAGAATTGCCTTTTATGTCATGGAGAGATGGGCTGGGGAGATGGTAGAAGTGCCACTGCACTTAATTTTGAGATTCCCGATTTAACCGATGCCCGGGTAAAAGAATTAAAAGATGGGGAATTGTATTATAAAATATTTGTTTGTGAGTCAAACATGCCAATGTTTGCCAATAGAATTAAGGAAGATACAACAAGGTGGCATGTGGTGAGTTACGTGAAAGAATTAAGTCAATTATAGTACCCCGGTTGTTTGTATACAGCCTCAGGCTGGTACATGTTCTGCATCACCATTTCAAAGTACATCAATCTGCTCACCGACCGAAACTAACCTGTCTGCAGGTATACATGGCTCTTGTCTTTATTATTTAGTCCGGTGTCTAGCTTAGCTAAGACTCCGGGCAGCCTGGGCCTCGTCACTATTATTGACGGTACAACCGTCAATAATCGGGGGTCTAGACTTTTAGATCATCTGGGTTTTTATGCGTATTCCAAAAAGTAATCAGGTCAACATTGGAGGCATCCACTATTTTGTAATAAACCGTAATATGTCGATTGACCACACATTTATGCACTTTATCGCTTTTCCTGTAAACAGGATATAGGCTCGGATTTGACTTGATGTTTTCTACGACTTCATCTATGCGGTCCAAAAAATTGTTAATACTCTGTAAGTCCCATGACTTGGATAAGTATTCTATATTTTCATTAAAAGTAATTTCAGATTCTTCAGTCCAATTAACCGTAAAGCTCATTTTTTATACTTCTGCCTTAACCCTGCCATTACTTCTTTATGAGGTTTTACTTCCCCTCTCGCAGATTGGGCTAAACCTCTTTCTATTGAAGCTGTTAGTTGCGGATCTTCTGCTTCTTTACTCAATGCATAATCCAATAAATTTTTAAATGCAAGAATCAGAGACTCGTCATTGACGTGCTGAAAACGTTTGATAATATCTGCTTTTGTTAATTGTATGTCCATGTTCTGTTTCTTTCAATACTTTAAAGTTAACGATTTCATAGAACAATTTGATTCAACCCACCGGATGATCTTTCAAAATAGCGGTTTTCAGCTCCTTTAGGCCGGTTTGTCTGTATGCTGGGTGATGTTGATGTAAATCGACACCCTTACCCTGAACCGCGCCCTGGAACTCCAAAAACTCCCCGATGACCTCAAAGACAAGCTCTACTACTTCATCGATATGACCATCCGTGACTTCAAAGCCAAGCAGGCCTACGCTTCAAAAAAAGCCCGGCAGCAGCCAGGCTTTGCGAGCTTCATTTCATTTTCTCTTGTTCATTCACCGGAACCAAGTTCCTACTTTTCATTGTCTGTCACAAGTCACAGACTTGCGCCATTATCGGGGCTTCCTATTTATTAATTCTCCTCACAGTTTATAGTATTCTCGTCAACATATTTAATAAGTCTTTGTAAAAGATTGTATTGTTCAACATTATCCGGCTCACGAATATCTCTTAATTTATCCATCAACATGAGTCTCCTGCCGTCCGGATAAATCTGCAATGGCAAACAGATATTGGCTTGTTTTTCAATTATCAAATAATTTAAAATTTCTAGGCTTTCATTTGCCCCATTCAAAGCGGAATATAATGCATTCGCACCAAATTCTGTTCGATAGTCAATATCAGCACCTGCCTCCACCAATAGTTTAACCTTTTCGAAACAGCAGCGGGCAGCATTGATTAATGGCGTATCTCTTGTCTTATTTTGTTGGCGTCTGGGCCCTTTTTCTTCAGAATTTGGATCTCCACCGTACGTTAACAATAACTTTAATGTTTCAGTGTCCCGATCGTAATTTATCCCAAATTTGCTGGCTTGAATAAAAGCCGAAGTCCCATCGTAAGTATCCTGAAGATTTGGATCAGCCCCATATTCAAGAAGTGGCCTCACAGATAGATTCTTCCCATTAAAAACAGCCCACATCAATAATGACATCCCAAATTTTGGTTCCTGAAAATCAACGTTAAATTTTCCGGATTGTAATAATTTTTTGATACGCGCAGTGTCTTCGTTATCAACTGCTTTGGCTAATTTCCAATGGTCTCCTTTGAATAATTCAACATCGTATCCTGTCAAGTTACTGTTGTTCATTCTGCAAGAATAAAGCATAGTTGTTGTGAACAATACAAATAGGATTGTTTTCATAATATCAGTGGAACCAGCTTTTTTCCAATAAGGTCTCCATCCTTTCAATTCGGTGATTGTTAATCTCTTGAGCTATTGATGTATAACCAAGATAAATATAGCTTGCTTGGACATTTACTATATTACCAGACGCTTGCAATCCAATGGCAGCTTGTGCTACACTTAGCGCTTCCCCTTTAACAACAAAGGCATTTATGCTTTGGCCAACCGTCTCTTTAAGTTTATGTTTTTCTATGGTTTCTTTGCTTAAACCCGCTGCATTGAATGTTAAGGCATTTTTCCCAGTTGCTAATGCATTTGCACTCGCTAATCCACCGCCTAACGAATGCCCAGTAAAAGTAAGTTCACTATCACCAAGTTTATCACTTATATCTTTTGCATTAGCAATCGATTGGTCATACTGTTCCGATTCACCTTTCAACTGATCTTTATTATTTTTCCAATCCTTCTTACTAAGGCCGTCAGTTCCGGCTGTTGCGTAAGTGTATTCAACAGTTCCATCATCTTTTGTTCGTTCATATAGCTTAGATTTGAAGCCGGTTCCCTCATTTTCATACTCAACATCTTCAACTGTTGTAGAAGGTGCCCAGCCACCTAAAAGCTTATCATCAGATAATCCGCCGTAAACATGCCTACTCATTCGTGCGGCTTCCCGGGGTGAAGGTGCCATTCCATCAGGATCAATAAATCTAAGTGGATTATCGAACGCATAATTATATGGACTCCATCTTCTCATCTTTTCAGAAAGTGGATCCACCACACCCCATCTACCAATCTCCGGCATGTACATGCGGGCGCCGTAGTCGAGCCATCCGAGGCCCAGTTCATCCTGGAGTTCTTTGCCGTTGTAGAGGTAGTTCTGCTCCATACCGTTTACTCTACACATAGCCGGCAGCCTTGTACCCGATATAACCGATCCATTCTTTTATAAGGAAATTCCAGTTGGTGAGAACCTGGGTAGATGGCACGAAACCCATCGGTCCAAAGCGATCCTTCGGCAGCGCTGAATAGAAGTCGGTGCTGAAGCCTGTCACATCCAGACCGACTTTGCGGAAGCATGCTTCCGATCGCCGCATATGAAATGCTGAGGTAACAAGAATTATGCGGTCGCCATGGTGTTCTTTCTCCAACATGTCCTTTACTAACAGGGCATTTTCACGGGTATTTCTTGATGAACTTTCAATGATAATATCCTCAGGCGCCACACCGCACATGATATAAAAATCACGCAGTGGCGAGTTATCGCGCGTCGGATCCTCGAAAAGTCGCGGATTGCCCCCCGTGAAAACGATTTTCTTCACCTTACCAGCCTTGTACAGGTTGATGGCATGCGTGACTCTGTCAGCGCCTTTGTGGAAAAACAGCCTGTCTTTTGGCTCACGGTCCATATCTATCGTACCTCCAAGGACGATGGCATAGGCGTATTCACCTTCAAGTTCGCTTATCGGAACAGCGGGTTTTTCCCAAAGCAACAGACATTCATTGAGTAGTATGCCATTGGAAAAAAGGATAAAAAGCCCAATAGCGCCCATACGCAGTCTTTTTTTCCAGACTTTATGCTTCAATACTATCGATACCAGTGCCAACACCATGATGACATTGAATGGCTGAATGAAGAAACCGAAGACTTTGGAGAAAATGTAAAGCATGTAATTATTTAAGTCTGGAGGTAAAAAGATCCCTGACAGTGAGCAGTTTTCGAAGAAGGTCGTAGTACAAGGCCACGGCCAGCAGCGCTGTTAGTATCCAGATAATAGCGACATTGAACAACAGGGTTTCGAAGTAAGTTCCGGCGAAGTGTTTTGTGGGGGCATAAAAGAGAGTACCAAAATCAAAAAAGTACCCGGGTACTGGGTCGGCATAGATGGGGTATATCTGCTGAACAAGACGGCCTTTATGTTCGAGGATTCGTATTTTGTCATTGTTGTCGAGTACGAGCATGGAAATTTTGTCATTTGTATGTTCACTCTTCAACCGGTTATAGGCATCGGTCTTTTTAGGCGACGCCGTCATTTCGCGGATCATTTGTTCTCTATGGTCACGGGCTTTGGTATGCCGGCCAATGTGTATTCGTTTGATTGTTATGAAAAAATCGCGTACCGCCAAATGCGCGGCAGAATCCAGCTTTCCGGGATATAGATTTTCCATAACGGTGAACTTTTCACGGCCAAATTCATCAAGTTGTGCATTAATTTCGTTACGCAGCGTCTTGAGATAATAGTCGGTGATCTCCTGCTTTTCCGCAGTAGTATCGTGTTGATTTGTGTAGGCATATTCCAGCATGGTTTCCAGGCGTGGGATATAGTAAACGGTATGGTAGTCAGCCTGTGCAATTTTTTTGTCGAGGTCATAGAACTGCTTTTCAAAGGCGTTATTCTTGAACTGATTTACCATCATTGCCTCGTAGGCCCATCGGGATACCATGAGGTCGCCGATGAGCGGCACCCGGGTTTTTGAGCCGAAAAATGGGTTGAGCTGGTCGAACTGCACTACCACACCGCTGAGCATGATCTGGGGAATGAGCAAAATCGGGATGAGTATGTAAATGGTAACGGCGGAATTGAAAGACGCAGAAATATTCAGACCCATCAGGTTGGCGAAGCAGGATGCGGAGAAAAGCACTAGCCAGTAGGATATGTACATGCCGTGAATACCCAGGATAGCGTTGCCGAATATGACAAATGTAAGCGTCTGTATGGCGGAAAGTCCAAACAACAGGATAATCTTTGAAGCGAGGTAACTGCTTTTACTCAGGTGTAGAAACGACTCACGTTTCAGAATTTTGCGGTCCTTAATGATTTCCTCGGCACTCACCGTGAGCCCCATGAATATGGCTACGATCACCGCAATAAATATATAGGCTGGAATATTTACGTTTTCCTGGAATGAATAGATGACCGAGCGGAACGTTTCACTGGGTACAAAACGCACCAAAACAGCTAACAATACTGCTAGTAGTGGCGCTTCCAGGAAGTTGATGAGCATATACTGGCGATTGGCCAACTTCGATTTCAGGTCGCGCGCTGTGAAAAGGGCAAATTGTTTTAACCTGTTTGGAATGTCGAGGATGGCCCTGGGTTTTGGCATATTTTCCAGAGGAGCAGCTAGAATCCGCTTCGAATTGGCGAATTCATACCAGAGCCGTGGAGATATTTTCCGTTCTTCCGTTTGCCGGCCGTATTCATCAACGATGCGTGTTTCGATGATGTTGAAAATTTGCTCCGCATTCACGTTGCCGCATTCCATGCAGGATCCCGTCTGTTTGTCGATGAGTTTTGCCGCTTCGCGGAAATAAGGCACCGATTCCACGGGATTCCCATAATAGATCGGATATCCGCCGGTATCGAGGATGAGAAGTTTGTCAAACATTTTGAAAATATCCGACGATGGCTGATGTATAATAACGAACACGAGTTTTCCCCTCAGCGCAATCTCCTTCAGAAGGTCCATGATATTCTCAGAATCACGGGAAGAGAGACCGCTGGTGGGCTCATCCACGAACAGCACCATGGGTTCACGAAGCAATTCCAGCCCGATGTTCATGCGCTTGCGCTGTCCACCAGAAACGATTTTGTTCAATGGATCTCCGACCTTCTGGTTTCTGATTTCATAAAGACCCAGGCTTATCAGCGTTTTATCCACCAATTCATGTATTTCCTGTTCGGTATATGTACTGAAACAAAGCTTCGCCGCATAATAGAGGTTTTTAGAAACCGTGAGTTCCTCGATCAGCAGGTCATCTTGTGGTACGTAGCCGATCACACCTTCAATTCGTTTCCTCTCGCGGTGTATATCGATGCCATTGATAAGTACCCTTCCGGAGGATGGCCGTTCATTGCCGTTCAGCACATTGAAAAGCGTGGATTTCCCAGACCCGCTTGCGCCCATGATTCCGACCATATTGCCGTTTTTTTCATGGATGCAAATATCCCGGAGACCCAAACGACCTTTTTTGAATTTGTAATAAACACTTTCGGCACGGAAATCGATGGGCGATTCAGATATGTCGGGACGAAAATACGCCAGCATATCGCTGTAATATATCGCCTTGAACCTGTTGCTGCGCAGTGTACTTCCTGTGGGCACAATGTCTACCTTGCTGGGCTCGAGGGGCATTTGATTGAGAAAAATGGTTGATTTCCCCATATACCGCAGGAAAAACGGCTTTATGGTCTTTAAATACAAAACTGCCACAAATCCATCGATACTGCCTTCGATTTTCAGGTGTGGTCCGGTGGCAGGCAGGTATTTCTGACTACTGGCTATGATGAGGACGTTAACCGAATGGAAATCCTGGAGTTTTTCAGCAGCGACGAAGTGAGTTATCGACCGTACTTCTTCCTCGTCGATTTTTAGTTCTGTACTGATGGTATTCAGTGCCTTAGCTTCATCGTCAGAGAAAATATTATTTGAATAGATGAGTTGGGCAAGCTGGGTTATCAGCACTAATTTTTGTTGCTGAGTGAGTTGCCCTTTCAGTTTTGCAGCCAAGACGGCAACTTCTGTCAATTCCGAGCTATCTTCCTTGAGTTTCAGTTTGCAGAAAAAGTCAAACAATCGCATATACTTGAGCGCCCCTTCTTTGTTCAGGTGCGATTGTAGCATCATATAGATTTTCTGCCTCTCGCTTTCGCTTACACCATCGAGCCGGGCGATATAGGCAAAAAGTTGAACGATAGCCTCAAGTAGTTGTTCACTCATAATTATTCGCGGGTGAATTTCATTATTCCCAAACTACATAAAACAAAAAAAGTATTGAAGAAGACTCTCCAATACTTTTTATCATGGGGTAATTTATTTCTTAATAGACCACGTTGGTACGGATGGAATCAACCTGGATTGACAGTCTGCTGAGCACCTGATCGTTCAGTACTTCGTTGCCTCTACCGTCCTGGATTTTGCCCATCGGGTCAAATTGTGTGTAATTGTCATAAAGTTCCTGAAGACTGTTGATCGTAGCGATTTCCCATTCGTCTTTATTATCAACGCTGTTGAGCAGGTCGATTACATCTTTTAAGGATTCCTTCTGATTGAAAAGCATCTGAACCAGCGGCGAAAGCACCTGCAGTCTCAGGTCATCAGGTAGCATATCCTTCGGATAGGTGCTGATGATTTGAGTTGAGATGTACAATGCTTCCACGAAGGTGCCTCCAACAACGAGAGCAGCGATATTATTCCTATCATTTGACATCAGGTATGTGTCGCTGTTTGCGATGACTTCATCGATAATCTTAGCCAGGCTGTCGGAGTTTTGCAGGTTTCTCTCAAAACGCTCCAATATGTTAAAATCGATAGCATCCTTAGCGCCAATGGCTTCGGTAAGTTTAAGGCAAATGTCCATATATTGCAATGCTTCCTGAGTTTTGCCATAGCTGCTGAGGTATCCGATGTCAGTAGCATACACACCAAGGTTAAATGCGGCTTTCTTGGCGGAGATCATATAGCTCTGGTATTTAGCGTAAGGGTTGATGATGTTTGGATTGAAATCAGCCCCTGTACCCTGGATGATGTATGGGATTTCTGATGGAGAAGGTATATCCTTTAACGCTTTTTCCACATTTTCTTTCAATTGTGTCTGAGCACTGTCAAATTCTGCGGATCCATCGCCTTCCTTCTTCTTGTCGGTGCCGCAGGCCAGGAAAAGACCAATGGTAAGGACCAGAAGGATTTTGCTAATCGTCTGGTAGTAATTTCTTGAATTCATAACTAATCTGGTTTCTGACTAAATTATTAATAGTTTCTAAGGTTCATAAAGGTGGTAAATATATTAAAGAAAATATGTTTTACTTCAACGCAGCTTGAAAAATAAAAATCATGCGTACTTCGTTATTAAGCATTTCTACGCCGACTCCTTTTTCCTTATAAATAAGGTATGTCTTATCACCATTTTTCAAAACAGTGCTTTTCCCATACACTTCTGTCACCCTCTCCGGATTATCCCAAAAGTTAAGTCCTTCCAGCGTACCGATATCAGCACAGAACATTTTGTTGTATTCAGGATAGCTGCTTAATGCGAGGAAGCACACTTTCCCATCCTTGACCATAAAGTCCGATGCCGGAAGCAGCATAAGATGTTGAAAGCTAATGAGATAGTCATAGTCCAATCCGGCAGATTTTGCGATGAATTCCATCTCTTGCCTCGCTTGGGTTCGCGGCACTTTTTTTCCTTTGAAACCGAGCTCCCATTGTATCTCCTCTTCGTCTAGGCCAATTTTTATATCGTTTATGCCCTCGGCTGGTATGAGAAACTGGGCTGAAAGTGCATGACATGAAAGAAGCAAAACAAAAATAATCGGAATGATCCTGCGCATAAATGGGGTAAAGCCTTTAGTCGGACTGGTCAAAAATAAATTATTTTTTATTAATATCTACCGCTTTGGCTTTCATTTACGTGAAACAAATTTTTTATTAGCGGGAATACTAAAATGAAGCAAATGCCATGATTAAACATATTGTAATGTGGAAACTGAAAGATGAGGCAGAGGGTAACAGCAAATTTGAGAACAAACGGAAGGTCAAGGAGAAACTTCATGGGCTCGTGGATGAAATCTCCGACATAGTTACACTGGAAACAGGAGACAATTTCAATTCTTCAGAGGCCGCCTATGATCTGGTGCTGATTACTACCCATGCTACACGGGAAGCTTTGACAGGGTATATCAATCACCCGGCGCATAAGGAGGCAGCTTCATTTATCGGAAAGGTAGTCGCCGACCGCCGCGTAGTTGACTTTGAATATTGAGCATGATGGTATCACTATCATGATTTCTGCTGAAAAGTTTTTTCTGTTGGAGTTAGATCGAAAAATCGATCTGTTGTTCACGGAAGGGGTTTTTGTGGTTTCGATCAGGTACTATAAATACAAGGTAAACCTGTACCTGCTGGATAACTTCTATGTGGAGGTGTTTTATAATCACAAGCTGGATAAAATTGAAAAGATAGAGCCGCTAAGAAGGAACACCAAGCGGATGAAATTTTATGCTGACCAGATCAGCCTCCCGCCTGATTTACTGGAAAAATGAGTTATCTGAGGAGGTAAAGTTTTCCAAATCCATTCACAAAGGCCTTATCCGCAGACGTAGCCCGGTGCTTCATTTCAATCCCGTTCATGAGCAATTTTACGCGATAGAGATAAACTCCATTAGCGAGCTGATCTCCGTATTCATCACGTCCATCCCAGGCGTATTCGGTTTTGTTATTACCTATTCTTATCGGCCCGATTTCGTCCATGGTAATTTCACGTACTATTGTGCCGCTTACCGTCATTATCTGGATAATGAGGTCATCCGGAATTTCACTGCCCGTGAGCGTGAATACAAATTGGGTTCGGGTCGAAAACGGGTTTGGATAGGGAAAAAAGTTGGTGATTTGAGATTCATTGATCACTTCGAAGGTGACACTGTATGGCATGGTTCCGGATGGATTTCCAGTTTCATCCGAAGCTTCGGCCTGCATTATATAAATGCCGTCTTCGAGGCGGTCGGGTTGGTATTCGAGTTTATAGTCCGATTCCGCGCTAGCAGGCGTCCAGATAAGGTTTGGAGAAGAGAAGCTGATCCGTTGTGGCTGGCACCCGTCGCATTTCTTGTAGAGGTATAGGTTCACCCCGAGAGTATCATCCTTAAAAAGAAC
>JBGSYX010000482.1:0-11929 GCA_041750735.1 Cyclobacteriaceae bacterium | reverse complement strand
CTCTCATATCGCCCTGCTCAATGTGAGCGGCTCCGAAAGGATATCCTCTTACCTGACCTAGATAGTCGCCGTTCTGCGCGGCATCATATACACCAGCCATCGCCAATTCAATACGTTCCGGTGTATCGAACGCAGTCACATCGCTAAAAGAGTTCTTCGGCTGAAGATCAGTTACCTCGCAAGACGTAAAGATCACCACCAGTGCCAGCGCAAATAATACCATTGCACTTTTTGCACTTATATTTTTATTTATGAACATTTTCATATCTATATCAAATTTTAAAGACCAAGATTAAGACCGAATGATACCGTTCTAATGATTGGGTTCGTGTTATTGTCCAAACCAGACTGGCTATTAGTCTCGGAGTATAGATTCAACTCAGGATCAAGGCCTGAATAGCTTGTCCACACGGCCGGGTTTTGCACCTGAGCAAATACTCTCAATGAGCGGATACCATTACCATTTTTGTTGATAAGAGTAGTCGGGACTGCATATCCAAGGGTTACATATTGGAGCCTGAGGAAATCACCCTTTTCAAGGAACCTTGAATCGGTAAAGCCCGTGTTATTGATCCTGGCTTCACGACCCCACCAAAGCTTGGGCACGTTCGTTTCCTGACCTGCAGTAGTCCAACGCTCTAGTATTTCTGAACCATTGTTTTGGAAACCCATGTTAAGTAAGGTGGCCTGACGGGTAATATTCATTATTTGGTTTCCTCCCTGGTAACGAAGTAGGAATTCAAAATCAAAACCTTTCCAGCGCATAGTGCTGGTGAAACCACCATTAAGAGTTGGATTTGAATTTCCAAGTATGCTTCTGTCGTCTACTGTGGATAAGGTACCGGCAGCGGTTACATCGGCCGGGTTTTCCTCATTAAAGACCCTGTAAGCATTGGCGGCGATATCATACTGCACGATATCATAACCAGACTCATTTCCTTCTTCGTTGCCTTTATACCACATCGGGTTGCCGTTGGCCGGGTTGACACCTGCCCAGCGGAAGCCATAAAATGATCCGATTTGTTCGCCGACTCTGTTAATGTTATAGGTGAACAGTATATCCTCATTGTTATTGAGTTTGAGGATTTCATTTTTCAACGTCCAGAAGTTCACATCAACATCCCACTTAAAATCTCCTTTGTCAATAGCACGGGCAAAAAGCCTGAATTCCCAGCCGGTATTGGAGAGTGCACCGATGTTCTTATTCACAGAATTTCCTGGCACACCCAAAGAAGGTGCTAAAGGCGCTGCTAATATTAGGCCATCTACATCATTTTTGAAATAGTCAACTTCGAAGCGCATGCGATCTTCAAGGAAACCAAGTTCAATACCAAAGTCAGTTTTTTTACTCAATTCCCACTGCAGATCAGAGTTACCCATTTGGCTGAATCCGATACCATTTTGTGAGGCATATTGTGCGGCGCTGAAAAGTCCGGCATATGGGAATGACCCAATATTTGTATTACCTACTTCCGCATAACTACCGCGGAGTTTGATATCATTGATTATACTTGCCAAACCGGAATTTTTATAAAAATCTTCTTCTGAAAGTCTCCAGCCGAGCGAACCTCCCGGGAATGTACCATTCCTTTTATCTGCCGCAAGTGATGACAATCCATCATACCTAACACTGAAACTCACCAGGTATTTATCCTTATAACTATAGTTTAAGCGGCCGAAATAAGAATCAAATCCATAAGGAACTGATCCACCAAAAGAAACCTGAGTGCCAACACTACCTGAAATCAGGTTGTCCTGCATGAAGAAGATATCGGAAACGTTATTTCCACCGGCAGTATAATATTCGTTTGAAGATTGCTGATATTCAAAACCAGCAACAGCATTGATCTTGTGTACATCTGCAAACGTCCTATTATAACTGAAATAGTTTTGCCAGTTCCATAAACTTATAGTGCGATAGTTATTTCGTATTAAACCATTTACACCGCGTCCGTCGCCATGTCTTGGATCCCATGACTGGAAACTGTTGACGTCGAGCAGGTCAATGCCTATCTGCGACCTAAAGGTAAGCCCTTCTATAATAGTAGCTTCTGCGTAAGCATTGGCAAGGATACGCTTGCTGATATCTTCATAAATATTGTTATCAAGTACAAAGGCAAGATTGGTAAAGTTGTTCTCCACCGGCCTGAGGTTGTTGTCTTGTCCAAGTGCCTGGCCATCCGGTGTGATGTTATATCCTGTCGGATGGTCGGGATTCATAACCCGTACGTTTGGCAGGAGACGTGAGGCTCCTACAACGTTGCCTGACAGTGCATTTTCCCCTGTGTTCAATCCATACAGGGATGTATGCGTAAAGGAAAGGTTGGTGCCAAGTTTGAGCCACTTTTTCACTTCCGTATCTATATTCGACCTGAAAGTGAATCGCGTAAGGCTGTTAGCCTTGATGGCACCTTCCTGGTCTGAATAACCGAGAGAGAAGTAGTAATTAGTCTTTTCGGTTCCTCCAGATACGTTCAGGTTATGATTTTGCACCATTCCATTTTGGAAAATTTCATCCTGCCAATCAGTATCAACATTATCCGGTCCGACAAATGCTTGTATCGGCTGCCCTGCATTAGTGAATTTTTCATTGGCTATTTCGATAAATTCATTCGCATTCAGAAGATCAAGACGGCTGACGGACTGGTTTACACCAATATTTCCTGAATAGTCAACAGTTGCTTTACCTTTCGATCCTCTTTTTGTAGTGATAAGAATTACGCCATTGGCGCCGCGTGAACCATAGATTGCGGTGGCTGATCCATCTTTTAACACATCAATGGATTCAATATCTGATGGACTGATATCACCAATTGGGTTTACAGACGAAGCATAGCCCTGATTACCGGTCGTCATAGGTACACCGTCAATCACATAAAGTGGGTCAGAACCATTGGAGATAGAGTTCGTTCCACGCACACGAACCCTTGGCGCTACTCCAAGGATACCACTAACGGTGGTAACCTGAACACCGGCTGCGCGGCCTGCCAGTTGCTGTTCTACACTTGGAGTTACAAGATCGGCGATCTTTTTGCCGTCGATAGTACTCACAGCAGCAGTAAGGTTTTTCCGTTCCTCCGTACCATAACCGATTACAACCACTTCAGATAACTGGTACAAATCGGCTGTCATGGCCATGTTGATAATCGACTGACTGCCGATTTCGATCTCTTCGGTCGTGAGACCGATAAAAGAAAACACCAGAATGCCGCCTTGATCCGGCACACCTATTTGGTATTTTCCATCAATGTCAGTAACCGTTCCGGTTGATGTTCCCTTCACGATTACGTTTACTCCTGGAACGGGTGTGCCATCATCCTCTGCGGAGACGGTTCCTGTCACAGTACGCTGAGCGATGGCAGAGCTATAAAAGCCAACAACCACCAAGCACGCTAGTAGAATCCTCTTCATAGTACATTAATTAAGGTTAGAAATAATTTAATCTATTTATTACCAGGAATAAATACACGAGAAAATACCAATGAAAAATCGGGTAATTGCATGGCTGCTAGAATGGTATTGACAAAATTAACAATTAAATTGACATATCAATGCGTCGTGGCAACCAATACTAATAATTATTGCGAATTCAATAATTTCTTTATCATATGCCATAATAAATATAATTGTTAGATGCTAGATGTTTCAATATAAAGCTTCGCAGAATGCCCATTTTTTAAAATTGAAATCCTAAATAACACAAAGAAAAGTAATCGAAAAGGCATAAAAAAAGAGATTGCCAAACTGACAATCTCTTTTTTATATATAAAGCTTTACTTACTCTGCGGTCATAACTTCATTAAACAAGCGACCGTTATAGGTATAATTAAGAGTAAATTTCTTCGTAGCGGGATCATACTTATTATCCTTGCCAGGAATTGCGGTTACTTCAGTTCCACCTACATCACCCGTGATACTACAGGTAAAGTCAGGATTAACCGTGATGACCAGTGAATAATTTGGGTTTTCCCAATACCCTACAAGAGTTTTTACCGTTGACGCATCGACCGTTTTCAGATCAAGACCTGTTTCGTCATAGGGTAAATTTCCTGCAGTAGGGTGAATCAGGAGGCCTACCCTGCTATATTTACCGGCATAAGGATTGGCTACACCAATGTTAGTAATCTGGTTATTGGCAACCCTTCTGCCATCACTCATAATTGAATAATAATGTAATGTCCAGGCATCACCGATCTCATTATCCTTTTCATCAGCAGGCAAAGGACTGCCATTTACAGTCAAACCCTCAATTAGATCATCGTATACAACCGTGAAATTTTTCGAAACGATATCACTGGTGTTTGAGTTTGCAATATCAATAGTTTCTAAAACTACAGTATTGGAAACATCACCATCAACAGTTGTAAAGACTTTCGTCACTTCCACAGATTGTATTCCTGGCCCTACGGGGACATCAAAAGCAATCTCGAGGGTCGGATTTGTTCCGGCCTTGAATGGTAAACTCTGCGAGAGTACATCTATCAAACCACCTTCCTGAGCATTTTCGGTGACAAGGTCAACCGGATCAACACATGAATTTAATGCCAATGCTGTGAAAATCATCAACAGTGCAGAGGCTCTATATAATACATTTTTCATTTTCATCTTCTTTAATAGTGATTACTTAACATCCCACCATACCCTGGTATTCAGATCGCTGGCAGAACTTCCCTGCCTTGAAATGGCCTCATTCAAATTCGATGGATTACGAGCGGCCTCATCGGAAGGGTAAAAGACGCGAACAGGAATTTTACCATCGTTTACACCATCTTCTGCTGGAGTAAGTACTGGATAATCCAATCGTCTCCACTCGAACCAGGATTGTAGCCCTTGATCGAACATCGCCACATATTTTTGAGTTGCAATTTGCTCAATCGCGATATCAGAGTCATAAGTCCAACCGCCATAATCTATGAAATCCTGAAGAGCATAGGCAAGAATATCATTTTCATCCCAACCCCAGCTAACGAAAGTGTCATACCAGTTTTCCTCAAGTACTGAAATCATGGCATCTTCGTTTTGATAGTAGGAGGCACGGATACCTTCATTATAGAATGCTTCAGCATCAGTATCTCCACCTGGTATAATACCGCGATGCGCAGCTTCTGCTAATAAAAACTGAAGTTCTGCATAGCTCATCAACATACCTGGTGCGGTGGCACTGGAATAAAAATCACCAATTTTAGAGGTATTCGCTAAACCATTGCCATTGAAAGCTGCAGCTCTTGCTGATGTAAGGCCATTAGGCATTCCTACATAATCCTGAGGCCCAGAAGCTAAATTTGCATAAAGCGACACCCTGTAATCAGGACTACCTGGGTCAGTATAGAGCAGATCAATCAGGTTAGCTGATACTCTATGATCATCGCGAGTTTTCCTGTTTTCGTTAATTGGATTATTATTCGGCGCAGAACCTAAATACTTCAAAGCGATATTTTCTTCATTGCTCTCAATCACGGGATAAGTATCTGGATCTGCAATCATCTTTGAAATTTCCGTTGTGGCTAATGCTTCATCTTGATCGGACATTCTCATGAGTAATCTGATTCGAAGTGAATTAGCAAACTTTTTCCACATCACGATATCATTACCAAAAAGAATGTCGCCTGAAATTTCGGCACCATGATCATCCAACAACGTATTAGCTTCATCCAGTTTTGCTATGATGTCACGATATATGGATTCCTGTGTATCATACTTTGGTGAAAGCACAGATGGTTCGCTGGTCGCACTCCATGCTTCAGAATATGGGATATCACCATGAAGATCCGTTAGGACAGAAGTTATGTAGGCTTTTAATACAAGCGCAATGCCCATATAGTTATCATTACCCCGGAGCATTCCAACTTCATAGATGGTCGCAATATCCTGGCCGGAGGCCGCATAGAAACTTGTCCAGGTATTGTTGATTACTGCAACCCGGGGAATGTATCGATCTTCATCCGTGTACTGTGCTTTAGCCATATGTTGAGCCCAGCAAGAACCCATTTCATGTCCAAGAAATATTTCGTGAACACGGTCTGTCATCGATTCGATGGCATTAGTCAACAGCATGTCAGGGGCTGCACTCTCAATCCCGGGAACATTGGGATTAGTGTTCATTTCCTTAAAATTGTCAGTACATGCGGTGGCCACAAGGAACACCAGAAATACTGAAGTAGATATTTTTATTAATGTCTTCATTTTCATTTTCATTTAAGTATTAAAAATCAAGGCTGATGTTAAATCCTAAACTCCGTGCAGAAGGCAACTGTCCAAACTCAAGACCTTGAACGTTGGTATTGCTGAATGCAGTTTCCGGATCTACGTGAGGCACCTCACTTGCTAACAATGCCAGGTTCCTTCCTACAAAAGCCACTTTAAGGTTTTTGATGGATCCCACTTTCCTGAAGTTGTATCCAAGTCTTACTTCCCTGAGTTTTACAAAGCTGGCATCAAAGACAGAAGTTGAAGCAACACTATTTACAAAAGCCGCTTTGTTGTATTCTTCTGCGGTTACTACTACATCATTAGGAACGTAACCTCCTTCTCCATCAGACATGACGCCATCACCAACAATTCCACCTTCACGGCCGATGAGTGTTTCTTCGAGTACACCTGCATACCTGCCCCAGGTAGTTGTCATGGAATACATGGATCCTCCCTGGCGTGTATCGATCAATACACTGAGATCAATATTTTTATAGCTGAACGTATTAGTCAAACCACCTATCCAATCAGGTGTAAAACTTCCTAATGGCTTGAGGTCTCCCTGGCTTGCTACACCGTCTGTATGGATAATTTGTCCGTCTGGAGCTCTTTCTACGTCATAACCATATAATTGACCATATGGCATACCTGGTATGTTAACGACTTTCAAACTCCAATAGGAACCAAGTTCATATTGTTCAATACCCTCTGCAAGAGAAACGACCTCGTTAGTATTCTTTGCCCAGTTAAGGGATAAATTCCAGTTAAATCCACTTGGAGCTTTAATGACATCAGCCCCTAACATAATTTCCCAGCCTTTGTTGGTGATTTCTCCAGCATTGATTGTCTTTGAAGTAAATCCACTTGATGCTGAAATTGGGATATTGATGATTTGGTCAGTTGTACTCATGTCATAGTAGGTCAAATCCAAGGTGATCCTGTCCTGCAAGAATCTGAAATCAGCACCGACTTCAATTGAGGTTGTAAATTCCGGATTCAATTGAGCATTTGGGAGGTTATTCGGCACAAAAAGATTGAGCAGTTTGGTGCTTGCATTCCATCCGTCACCAAATGACAGTGTTGGATACAATGCATATGGTCCGGTATCACTGCCTACCTGTGCCCAACCACCGCGTAGTTTAGCAAAACTCAAAAACTGAGAATCCATGCTGAGAAGATCCGTGATTACTGCACTTAGCGTAAATGATGGATAGAAATAGGAATTATTTCCTTCCGGTAGTGTGCTTGACCAATCGTTACGACCTGTAAAGTCAAGGAATAAGGAGTTCTTCCATCCAATGGATCCTGAGAAATACAAACTCTGAATCTCCTTTTCGTAGGTATCATTCGTAGTCACCAAAGGCACTTTTGAGTTTGCCACGTTATAAATTCCCGGTACGGCAAGCTCATTGGCCGCGCCATCTAAGTAGCTGTAGTTCTGATGCATCAAGTTACCACCAGCATTGAGATTTATATCCAGGTCTGTTCCAAATTTTTTATTGAACATCAACAGGAAGTCTGAGTTCATTTCCTTGAAAGTGGATTTAGACTCAAAATATGACCCTTGTGGATTGTCAATATCCCCTGCTGCAACACGGCTTGTGTTTCTATTTGTATAATAGTCTCCACCTGTGCGTACATGCAATTTCAGGTAGTCTGTCAAGGCAAATTCAACTTTCACATTACCAAACAACCTGTCCCGTCCCATACCGTTAAGGTTCTCGTTCAAGGTAAAATATGGATTGTTGTGATAATTGTAGTTCCAGTTGAATTTTGAGCCGTCTGCATTTTGATAATTCTGAAGGTCGGCGATATCCACCTGGCGTCCAAACCAAATGAATTGCTGCATAACGTTCTGCGCGTCATAACCGTAACCTGGCAGGTTGTCAGAAGCAACATTAGTATAATTCAATGCTGAAGTTACATTGACAAATTTGTTTGGTTTCAATCCACCGGCTAAACTCAGGGTATTCCTGGTCTGATCTGTGTTTGGCACCATACCTTGTTGATTAAAATAAGTATAAGAAGACCTGAAATTGGCTTTTTCATCACCGCCTGAAATGGCCAGGTTTGTAGTGGTGGTTACACCGGTTTCGAAAAAGTTCTTAACGTTATCAGGATGAGAAACCCAGGGAGTTGCCGCACGAACACCGTTTCCATCGACCGGTGAATTAAACTGTGGGATCATTAAACCGGCATCAAGTTTTGGTCCCCAGCTTTCATCGGTACCATCATTAATACCTCCACCGGCGCCGTCAACAAATTCAAATGCACCTCCTGAGCCTTGTCCCCATTCATTTTGGTAATCGGGAATTTTCAATGGATTCTCAAAGGTGGTAGTATTACTGATTGAGATTCCAAGTCCTCTCTGTCCTTTACCAGATTTGGTTGTAACCAGTATGACGCCGTTTGAAGCTCTTGAACCATAAAGTGCCGCAGCATTGGGGCCTTTCAAAACAGAGATACTTTCGACATCCTCAGGATTTATATCTGCGGCGCCGTTACCTCTGTTAACACCTTCGTTGGCGGTACCACCAAAGTTGCTGTTGCTGATAGGAATACCATCAACTACGAAAAGAGGCTGGTTGTTGCCACCGAGTGATGACGCACCGCGCAATACAATTCTTGCTGATGAACCAACAGCTCCGGAGGATGAAGTGATTTGTGCACCAGCGATTTTACCTTGCAATGAGTTGACAAGGTTAGGTTCACGTGCTTTTGAAATTTCTTCTCCACTTACTGCTTGTAGTGCATAACCAAGTGATTTTTCTTCACGAGCAACACCGATAGCAGTTACTACAACTTCTGTAAGTTGCCTGATATCAGCGGTCATCACCATATTGATGATGGACTGATCTCCAACAACTATTTCTTCGGTGACAAGACCGATGAATGAAAACACCAGCGTGCCTCCATCTTCAGGAACTCCAATCTGATATTTACCGTCAATGTCGGTGACAGTACCAGTTGATGAACCTTTTACCACGACGTTTACACCGGGAACTGGTGTGCCGTCATCTTCTCCTGAGACAGTTCCTGTCACAGTACGCTGAGCCATTGCTGTAAATGAGCCAATGACTACCATGCATAATAGTAGAATCCTCTTCATATTACATTTATTAAGGTTTGAAAAATACCCCTCTCTCCTCAAGAGGGAAAAAGCAAATGTAAAAGGATTTTAAAACAATAAGAAAGGACAATTGTAATTTTTTGCGCAGAATACCTTTATTATTTGGCGTAATACCAATTTAACAAAAGTTTATTCCATTTATGAAGGTGAAATTGAAATGATTCATTTTTTCACTGTTTTCATAATGAATCTGTCAATAAGTTATGGAATTCATAAAATTGTATGCGGACCGTGGATTTGGAAAAGACAACTGCGGGGTGTAACAGATATGACTATTCCAAGATGTTATCGGATTTTATAGAAAACCGGAAATTCTAAAGTCCCTCCACCATGAATTCAATCCTCCGGTTCAATCTGCGGCTTTCTTCGTCCGTTTTGCGAACAATCGGCTTGCTTTCACCATACCCCGCGAATGTTAGAGTTTGTGGGTTTATACCTTCTTTTACCAAGTAATCATAAACCGCCTGTGCTCTACTTTGTGAAAGTTGCTGATTATATTGCTCTGTACCCTGATCGTCCGTGTGGCCTGCTATGCTAATTCTGACGCCAGGATTGTCATTGAGGAATCGCACCACCTTATTCAATTCTGTTTTAGATTCAGGTGAAAGATCAGCACTGTTGACATCAAAAAATAAATTGTTTAGTCTAACGCTGTTTCCAATATTGATGGGCTTCAGGTAAAAATCATGCCTGACGGCCAATTTTTCACCATTAGAAAGGTCAAAAGTTTCGCTTTCAAATAAATAGCCCGGGCAATTTATATAGAGTGCTATACGACTGTTTTCATTGAGTATGGTCAGATACTCGCCTGTTATCGAATCTGAGGCGAATATGGACGCGGGAACATTTTCACCAAGAATAAATAATTCAATCTCTGCTTTTAGCGGCTTCTTCGAATTGGCGTCATAAATATTGCCGGTGATAAAAATGCTTTTATTCTCCAGAATACCTTCACCAGGAAACTCAAAGCTGTATAGCAAACTCTCCCTACGCTCGCCTCCTTCTGCCTTTTCGAAAGAATAATACCCGTTTTTCCCATTGACCGAAATAAACAGTGACACCTGATCTTCAAAGGTATTCAACGGATATCCAAGATTTACAGGGGTAGACCAGGTGGTATCAGCCTTTTCGCTTTTATACAGATCATATCCACCGAATCCCGGATATCCGGTTGAAGCAAAAAACAGTGTACTTCCATTGACATGAATAAACGGCGAAACTTCCTCTTCACTCGTATTGATACTCGTTCCCAGATTTCTGGCCTTTTGCCAACTATTTTGTGTGTCCTTTTCAGCCACCCAAATATCCCGCTTCCCGACCCCACCGGCGCGATCTGATACAAAATACAGCTTACGTCCATCTGCTGAAAGCGCAGGCTGAGATTCCCATGACCTGCTGTTGATACCCGGTCCCAGGTTCTTTGGAACACCCCAGTCGTCGCCCTGCTTCTCTGAAATGTAAAGGTCGCATCCTCCATAGCCCTGCCTACCCTCGCAGGTCGTAAATATCAGTATTCGCCCATCGGCTGAGATGGTGCAGGTGCCTTCGTTAAATTGCGAATTGATATTGGGAGAAATAGAAACTGGTTTTGTCCAGTTGCCGTTTGCATCCTTTGCACTTATCACAATATTTTCATCATCGTAAAAGGAACTTCCCATGCGCACCGTGTAGATGATGTTTTGTTCATCGGCAGTAAGCACGGGAAAATATTGATACGGATGACCATTTATCGTCGCGCCCATCGGTGCCGGATGTATATCGATAGGCTTTTGGAGGTTTTCCACAGCAAATGTTACATTCTCCTTCATCTTGACAACATCGGCTTTCATGCGGGGATTATCAATGCCCAATTGTTCCAACGTTTCAATCATTGCTTCGGACAGTTTGTATTTACCCTGATTGAAGTAGACCTTTGCCAGCGAGTAATAGGCGTTTTTATATTTGACGGACCTGGGCGCAATTCTAATAACCTCCTCAAGATGTCGTTGCAACCCATCGTTATTTCGCAATAATTCATAACAAAAAGCCAGCCTGAGGTGTGCTTCAATAAAGTCACTGTCGGTCGCAACTGCCTTATTATACTGATCGATTGCTTCGGGAAATTTGCGTTGTTTGACCAGCAATTCCCCTTCATCATAATATTTGATAGCCTTCTTTGAGGATGTTGACAAAGCTCCCTGACCATATGAATTCATAGCCAGCAGCCAAAATATTAAGCATAGAAAAATGTGTCGCATTGTTATGGAATATCCATAAACTTATGAACCTGCAGCGATATTTCCCAACGGGGATTGTCTTTTACATATTTCACTATCAATGGAAGCATCTCCGGTGATTTTGACCATTCAGGTTGAAGAAAGAGTCGGCAGGTGGGTTTCACTTTTGTGGCATATTCTTCCGCCCATGCGAAATCTGACTTATTATATATGATCACCTTGAGTTCATCGGCAAAAGGGATAATCTCTGCCATGGGCTTTTTGAACTTTTTTGGTGAAAGACATATCCAATCCCATTCGCCGGACAATGGATATGCACCTGAAGTTTCAATATGTGTCTGAAATCCATGATCCTTTAATTGACGCGTTAGCGAACCGAGGTTGTACATAAGCG